>NZ_JBQHXR010000005.1:0-147579 GCF_052063365.1 Blautia sp. HCP3S3_G3
ATGTGGAAGCGCCATCGGTGTTGATGATTTTGCATTTAAAAAACGTCATACCTATGGAACAATCATTGTCGATCAGGCTACTCATAGGCCGGTTGCAATTCTTGATGGGCGCGATGGAATGACTCTCAAGGAGTGGCTTAAAAATAATAAACACGTTAAAACAGTCACACGGGACAGGGCAAGTGCGTATTCGTCTGCTATCCAGGAAATACTACCGGATGCCATGCAGATAGCGGATCGATTCCATCTCCATCAAAATCTTCTGGAAGCCGTTAAGAACACAGTAAATTCTGTGATTCCCGTAGATGTTCGGATTCCTATAGATTATGGAACAAGTGAAACAGCTGCAGATGCCGGGGAGCCTTGTAAAAAAAATGCATTGTGATGTGGATAAACCTCTGGATTACAACGAAAAAAGTGTACAACTGTATCATGCAATCCATGAATACTCAGAAGCCGGATACAGCAAACGCGCGATATCTAAAATGCTTCATTGCAGCAGAAATACAGTGACCAAATATCTTGAAGGAGACTATGATTCTTTATGCCGCAAAAACTTTTACAGCGGAATGGATCAATTTTATGATTATGTCATCAAAGAGTTATCTTCCGGTGTGAGCAGAAAAGATGTTTTCCGGAATCTCATCCAAAAAGGTTACAAAGGCGGCCAGACAGCGGCTTATGATTACATGAATAAGATTATAGGGCGTTTTCAAATTGATATTTCGATCTACAGAAGTTCTTCATCGGATGCTGTTCAGAAAAAGAAAAAGCTTCAGAAATATGACCACATATCAAGAAATGGTATCTTTCGTTTTCTATGGATGAACCACGAGATAACAGATCGTCATAAATCATATCTGATGGATACTTATCCGCAGCTTAGGACGCTGATGTCCTGCATTCGGGAATTTCGTGAGATTTTTCAAAAGAAAAACATGCCGTGCTTATATCTGTTTATTGAAAAATATAAAAACAGCGATTTGAAAGAGCTTTCCTGTTTTGCTTCCGGACTGGAGAAAGATTTATCTGCCGTAGAAAATGCTGTAGCCAGCCCCTTATCGAATGGTTCTGTTGAGGGTACAAACAGCAAATTGAAAATGATAAAACGTACCATGTATGGCCGTTGTGGTAAGGAGCTATTAGCCGCAAAGCTTATATTGTCAAATGGATAATACGGGCAATTGCGGAAGAACCCTGGTTTTGCGTAATAATATCACAACCGCTGATTGTCCGCTCGGACTTTTTCATCCACATGCAGAGTACCATCATATTAAAAAAGAAAATATTGGATTGATCGAAGTTATGGGACTGGCTGTATTACCTGCCAGACTGAAAAAAGAAATGGCAGAATTGGAACAGGCAATTCTCAATCATGAGGACCTGAGACAGAATGAAACAATGGCTGCTCATGCTGACTGGGCAGAGGAATGGCTGTCAAAATACGAGATTACAGACAGCAACATTCATTCTATTGTACAGAAAGAAATTGGAATTGTATTTACGAAAGTTCTTGAGGATGCAGGAGTTTATAAGAGAACAGAGGAAGGGAAAGCTGCATTCAAAAGATTTGTTAAAAGTTTATAAAAAAGGACCACTTCATTTTTGTGAAATGGTCTTAAGAAAAAATGTTCAGTTTTCACAAAATAGTCCTTTTAGTATTTATACATGGTATGGATGCTCAAAATATTCAGCGTAGAATACTAAAAGGTTGTTCAGATATTTTTTAAGATTGCTCATTTGCGATTCCTCCTTTCCTTGTTTACAAGTTGATTATAGGATAGATGAAAAAGGATTGCTTGCCAAATCGAAAGAAGATATAGACAAATGTTGCAAAGGGGAATATTTCATGCAGTTAAAATATGTTGATACAAAAGAGGAGATCATAGCGGTAAATAAAAAGTCAAAACATATTGAGCCACATCTTCATAATGCACTGGAAATTGTTTGCATAACGAGTGGGACATTAGAGCTTGGTGTCGGGCAGGAACTTTACCATATGAAAAAAGGAGATATAGGATTTGTATTTCCAGATATTATTCATCACTATCAGGTATTGACACCCGGTGTAAATAAAGCGACTTATCTGATTGCATCGCCATTTACGATTGGTAAATTTGCAGAGATTATGCAAACCATGGCACCTGAATATCCGGTTATAAAAGCTGAAAAGGTTGAACCGGAGGTGTACAGGGTTATCAATGCGATTTTGGAAACGAAACAGTCTGATATCATTGTTGCACAGGCGTATCTTCAAATTGTGTTAGCACGTTGCGTAGGAAAACTGAATCTGGTAGAAAAGAGTCATGTGGGGAGCAAAGATCTTATCTATCAGACGGTTTCCTATATATCAGCAAATTTCAAGAAAAAGTTATCATTGGAAGAAATGGCAAAAGATCTGGGTGTTAGTAAATATGTCTTATCCAGACTCTTTTCCAAAACCTTCCACAGAAATTTCAACCAGTATCTTAATGATGCAAGACTTAACTATGCATGTCATCGCTTGGAAAATACGAGCGATTCTATTACAAATATTTGCCTGGACAGTGGATTTGAAAGTCAGAGGACATTTAACCGGGTATTTAAGGAAAGATATAAAATATCGCCGAGTGACTATCGGAGTACATGTCTGAAAGATATGTTGTCATAACATATAGATTAATAAATTCAATAAAAATCTGAAATATGTATCTATTGTTACGATACGACCTGAATTGCGGTACAAGACAGCCAGAATATCATGTTCTTTTGCGGTCAGAGCAATATGCTCTCCGCCTTTTATTACTTCTGCACGGTCAAAGTCAATTTCGCTGTTTTGTAATCGGAATACTGCTGATACCAGTTGGCATATTGCTTATGCTTATTTTTATTCTATGGACTTCTACGGATGAATTTTTACGATTGTTGGAGGAGAAAAATGAATTATGAAAAATGGGCATTTCACGACATAACCCCTATTTCCAGACAACTTACCCAGAAGCTGATATATGCCATTTTGAGTAATGAGCTTTCCTCTGGGGATAGTATTCCGTCTGTTCGTGAAATGGCTGAAATACTTCATATCAATCCAAATACTGTTTTGAAATCTTATAAAGCGGTAAAACAAGACCACCTTATTATTTGCTCTAAGGGCGGAAAGTATTCTGTCACGCAAGATTATGATTGCATACAGCAGGTAAAGCAAAATACCATTAAAGAACTTTGTTGCTCATATTTGAGCAAGATGTTTGCATTGGGATTTAGCAAATCCGAAGCTATTGAACAGTTACAGAATTACTGCGATAAACTAAGGTGTCATCAATAAAGAACTATTAATAGAAAGGCATAGGCCCGCCAATAAAAAACGGTGCTTTGGTGTGCGGATTTGTCACGCCCAGATAAAATTCCATCTGCCCTCTAAACCCGTTTTGAGTTTGGAGGAATTTTTGTTTGAAATTGATGAAGAGTAAAAAATGAGCTAAGGCCAATGATGTACAGTGTAATTGACCTTAGCTCATAGCATATGGAGATTATTATAAATCATGTTCCTCTTGCCGGTGTTCAGAAATATCTTTGAAATGTGCGTCATTGGATAGCAAGGTGTTGAAATTGGCGGTTATGGTATTTAATGTAGATCGTCTTTTTTCTAAATCATGCTTTTCTTTGGTCGCAGAAGAACGTTCATTTCTAAGGTTGTCTATTTTTTTTCTGCAGTCTTTCCGGGGAAGGTAATTTGGTAATGCCCAGTTCCTGTAATTGCTGTTTTAAGGAATCATGCAGTTTGTATTCTGACTGGTGAGCGGCTTTATATTTCTGAGGATCCGGTGCTGTTTTTGCATCTTCTACTATTTTTCTGCAGGTACGGTAGGACGAACAATGTTTCTGAATAAGTTCCTGGTGGGATATTTCAGAGCTTAATTCAGAAATTCGCTGTTCCGTAGCAATAAAAGAATTATCAATATCTGCAATATGCTGCCTAAAGTCTTCGTAATTCAGCAAATTGTTTTCGGATAGATAATTGAAGGTTCGTGCTGCTTCTTTCAGATTATTGAGTTGTGCCCACCGTTCAAATCCGGCACGATTGCCGGTGCTCACGTAAGCAGAGATATTGATAAAAAGCCGTACTTCTCTGGAGACGTTACGTGGAGATTTTGTTTTATGCCGGTTTTTCTCAAGGCGGAGTAATACATTTTCTTCTGTGTAATAGCTACCCAGAGATTTCATATTTGTAAAGTTTTTTTGCTCCGGTGCCCGGAAAGCCAGGTTCTTTCCCTGACGGATCTCATATCCGGCAAGCTTCATTTTTTGAAGAAACTCATCATAGTTGATGGATGACCAGATCGCTTTATCTACAGCGACTTTTAATTTTGCTTTCCAGCTGTTTCCACAATGATATTCCATATTTTCTTTATAAGATTTCCCTTTTTCGCCGGTTGGCATACTGGTGGCCAGACCGTTTTCCTGGCAAATACGGTTGCTGATCCTGCAGATTTTATGATAACTGCGTTTGTTGGAGACATATTTATGATGGTCAACAAAGCTGGTAGCATTAAAAATGATATGGTTATGAATATGATTCTGGTCAACATGGGTACTGATGACATATTCATATTTCCCTTTTAGTACTTCGTCAGCAAATTCTTTGCCGAGCTTATGTGCGGTTTCAGCGTCAACCTCTCCAGGCTTAAAAGATTGAATTAAATGAAATGCCAGATTGTTGCCTTTATCCATCACGTTCTTTTTACCTTCATCTCTGGTGAAAGCAAATTCCAGATCAGCAGATTCTGGGGAACAGGCAAAACTGGAAATCAGTAATTTTTCTTCGGTTTTGTCCGGATTCATAATATAGTCCAGCGCTTTTTTTGTCAGTTACTTTAATGGGGAAGATTTTAATATATGCCATATCTCGCTTACCATCCTTTTCAATTCTTCCATTTCTTCCGGGTACAAATCACCGGTGGTATTTACCTTTTTTGCAATCTGGTTGATGTTTACACCGATTTTGTGCATCTCTTCGTACATCTGCTTGATCGGGGTTGTGTCGGTGTTGATGATATAGCCGTCGATAGCCATTTTTCTAAGATAGGCGCCCATGTTTCTGGTCTTTGACAGAATCATCTTTTGGCGGATCAGCTTCTTTTCCTCTGGAGTAACACAAAACAATATTTGGATGTTTCTTTTTCTGTTTGACATGTCTATTTTCTCCTTCTGTACGTAATTCGGTTTTGGGGTGCTTCGGGGTTTTCAATTTAGGGCAGGGTTCCCTGAATTGCCATTTTTGTGGAAGTGTATATACACTTCCTGTCCTTGCTGTTCTACCCTCTAATAGATAAATTCAGGTGAAGTAGAGAATTGCAAAAGAATTTGAGAAACTGAACAGGTAGTGCAGCTCATGAAAATGTGGTATGATTATTGTCAAGATACGAGAACATCCAGAGGTGAAAAAAGAGTGGATAGAAAAGAAATCTTTGAATATGTGAAGAAGCAGTATGGAACAATTCCAGAATACTTATGGAGCAGTTCACCGGACAGTGCGGTACTTCGCCACCAAAATGGAAAATGGTATGCGGTGATTATGAATGTTGAGAGATCCAAACTTGGATTGGATGGAGACGGTACCGTGGAAATTATAGATGTGAAATGTGATCCGGAAATGACAGGAATGATTATCCAGACCTATGGTTTCCTGCCTGGCTATCACATGAATAAGCAGCATTGGATTACGATTTTGCTGGATGGAACAGTAGGAGAATCTAAAACATTGGATTTTCTGGATATGAGTTATGATTTGATTGATGGATTGCGGAAATGATAAGAAGATTTGAAAATAAGGATTTGAATCAGGTAATGTCCATATGGCTTCAGGTCAATATGGAGTCACATTCTTTTATAGGGGCAGATTATTGGAAAGATAATTATGAAATGGTGAAAGACATGATACCGAAAGCTGAAGTATTTGTGTCAGAAGAAAATGGACAGATCAGAGGATTTATCGGTTTGATTGATACCTATATTGCAGGGATTTTTGTAAGAGCAGCGGAACAATCGAAAGGTGTCGGGACGGGACTGCTTCATACCGTTATGAAGTCACGAGATAATTTGAGGTTGAATGTTTATAAGAAGAATACGAGAGCAGTGTCATTTTACCAGCATTATGAATTCCAAATTATTAATCAGGGAATAGATGAGAGTACATCAGAAGAAGAATATACGATGGAATGGCATCGTTAGGTTGGAGGGAAAAATGAAAACGGTAATTGTTTATGCATCCGTGCATCATGGAAATACAAAGAAGGTAGTGAAGAAAATTGCAGAAGAGTGTGGCGTTGACCTGATAAACGCTGCGCATCAATCAAAAGCAGATTTATCGGAATATGATAGGATTGGTTTGGCATCCGGCATATACTTTTCAAAGTTTCATCAGACGATATTGAAATTTGCTTCGGAAAATCTGCCGGAGGATAAAAAGGTATTTTTGATCTGTACTTATGGTGGGAGTGCAAATTATAAGTCGCTTGAAGATATTTTGAAAGAAAAACGTGCCAGTGTAATTGGAAAATTCGGCTGTAAAGGATATGATACATTCGGACCGTTTAAATTGGTTGGTGGCATAGCGAAAGGACATCCGGATATAAAAGATGTGGAAGATGCGGTATGCTTTGTAAAAGGGTTGCAGGAATAATGAATACTTGTACAAGACAGTAATAAATCAGATTTGTGGAGAAAAGTGTATGAGATTGAAATTAGTAAGGCCAACAATTGAATATGCAGATCAAGTTATGCAATATAAAGCGGCTATGATTAAAAATGGCGATAGTCTTGATGGGTGCGCAGGTCTTGAAGATGTAAATAGTTTTTCTGAGTGGATTGAATTTGAAAGTAGATTGAAAAAGAAATATAGGAAAGGATACGTTCCTTCTGAGGTGTTTTTAGCAGTTCGGGTTGATGATGAAAAAGTTGTCGGAATCATTGATTACCGTCATCCATTGTCACAGTTTCTCTTTCAATATGGCGGGAACATTGGTTATAGCATTTTGCCGTCCGAACGACGGAAAGGATATGCTATTGAAATGCTAAACTTGCTGTTACCAGTTTGTAGAGAATTTGGAGAAAAAAGAGTTTTGCTCACATGTGATAAAACGAATGAGGCTTCAAGAAAAACAATAATAACAAATGGCGGAGTTTTGGAAAATGAAGTGCCTGATGATGTTGGACTTAGCGAGAGCGGAATCATTCAACGATATTGGATAGCACTTTAAATCAGTATTTGGAGAACTTAAATATGCTTATTAGAGAATATCAGTCATCTGACTGTGACAAAATGGCAGAGCTTTTTTATAACACAGTTCACACAATAAATGCGAAAGATTATTCAAAAGAGCAATTAGATGTATGGGCGACAGGACTAATAGATTTGAAAAATTGGGACCAGTCATTTCAAGAGCATTATAGCGTGGTTGCGGTTAATGACGGAATTATCGTAGGATTTGGAGATATTGATCGCAAAGGTTATCTTGATCGACTGTTTGTCCATACAGATTATCAGAGAAAAGGGATTGCTTCTGATATTTGTAATTGTCTGGAACAAGCAGTTCAGGGAAATATTGTTACCCATGCTTCTATTACAGCGAGACCATTTTTTGAAAGAAGAGGATATAAAGTTGTAAAAGAGCAACAGGTAGAACGACAAGGAATTTTTCTTACAAACTATGTTATGATAAAGGAGAGATAACTTCCAGTTGTGTATCCAGCTAAGCAGGTTTGGAGTTTTAGTAATATTGGTATGTGTCGTAAACAAAAAATGGGCATTAGTCAGAAAGAGTGTAAGATATATGAAGAAGCAGACTTTCAACACAGTGATCATCTATGCGGTTTTGATTCTAGGCGCATGTATTATGGTATTTCCGTTCCTGTGGAGTATCATTACGTCATTGAAAACTTTATCTGAATCACTGGAAGTTCCTCCTACGATCATACCCAGAAACATATTCTGGAAAAATTATTCAGATGTATGGAAAGAACTGCCGTTTATCCGGTTCTATCTGAACACATTGCTGCTGATATTATTCCGCATTCTGTTTGCGGTAGTATTCAGTGCGCTGGCAGCGTATGCATTTGCAAGAATGAAATTTCCACTGAAAAACATATTATTTATCATTGTATTAATGCCAATGATGGTGCCGGGACAGATCTTTGTTCTGCCGCAGTATCTTTTTGTTGCAAAACTGCGTATGACAAATACTCTCTTTGCACTGATTATGCCGGGTATGGCAAGTACATTCGGGATATTTCTGCTGAGACAGTTCTTTTTAAACATACCAAATGACCTGGAAGAAGCGGCTATCCTGGATGGATGTAATCCGGGGCAGATCTTTCTGAAAATCATGCTGCCGCTGACAAAATCCGGTCTGGTATCTCTGGCGATATTCACAGCTCTCTTTGCGTACAAAGATCTTCTGTGGCCCCTGATTGTAAATACTTCTGTCGAAAAAATGCCGTTATCATCAGGCCTTGCAATGCTGCAGGGACAGTACACAACAAACTATCCGCAGCTGATGGCCGGGGCAGTACTTGCGATCATTCCGATGATCATTCTGTTTATGGCGTTCCAGAAACAGTTTATCGAAGGAATTGCCACAACAGGAGTAAAAGGATAAAAAAAACATGAGATATTTGCCTGAAAGACTCCCCAACTTTAATTCCTGAGAGTTGGGGAGAAGTATTTTTTATTCCTGATGAAATCTGCCTGCATCTTCCCGGATGGCAGTATTGACATTGTCTTCATACAGACGCATCTGTACCTGCATGGGAGTGGGATCGCAGGTGAGTTTCTTTTTTCCGAAATGGTTGAAGAAAAACAGAATCCCCACGCCCAGTCCGACAGAGTAGGAAAACTCCAATATGGTAAAGCCGCTGGAGACGTGACCGGTAACCTGTGTATAGATTTGGCTGAATAAAGTTCCGATGTCTACATCGTTATTAAAAGTCATAATGGAAAACGCTCCGCCAAAAAAGGAAATCAGGCAGACCACCGTAACTTTCAGAAAACGCCAGAGAGGATTGGGCTGTTTTCCGGTGTCGTATGTCAGAATGAAATCCGGCTGACCGATGGGAACAATTTTAAGTTCCGGCTCTTTTTTCTGAATGAGATCCACCAGATCCATGACGGACATTACATAACGGCCGGGTTTGACCGGATCAAGGGTTGTGACAGGGATGACACGTACCCGGTGGAGAATTTCCGGTTCACTGCAGGAGAGCCTGGCAATGTCCTGGAGGCAGATATGAGGCTGTCGGATCAGAATGTTATCGTCAATTTGCAGATATAGGATTCCGCTCATATCATTCCCTCATTTTGGGCTTGCATACCAGACTTGCAATATAGGAAAAAATCAGTGCTGCGGAAACACCCACTGCACAGGCGGTAAATCCGCCTGTAAAGAGCCCGATAAATCCGTCTTTGTCAATGGCTTTTTTCATGCCCTTCCACAAAACCTGACCAAATCCAAGAAGCGGAACAGAAGCGCCTGCTCCGGCATAATCAGTAAGAGGCTGATAAATTCCGACAGCGCTTAGAACTACACCGGAGCAGACCAGCAGTACCATGACTCTGCCCGGCATAAGTTTGGTTTTGTCAAGCAGAATCTGAACCAGAGCGCAGATCAGTCCTCCGACCCAGAATGCATTGATATAATCCATGTGTATGACCTCCGTTTAAGAAACCTGTTTTTGTTCGATGACGACAGCGTGAGCAATTCCTGCTACAGGAGTACCTTCATTGAAACTTACTTTGGAAAGCATGGCACCGGTTGGAACAAATAAGATTCTTTTCCATTTGCCTGACAGGATATTGGGAAGCAAATGTGCACACAGTACAACGGCTGCACATCCGCATCCACTTCCTCCGGAATGGGTATCCTGTGCCTGATTGTCAAAAATAAGCAGTCCGCAGTCCTGATGAACCTGACGGATATCAATATTTTTTTCGGAAAGAAGATCCAGAAGGATTTTCTGGCCGATGATTCCGAGATCGCCGGTGACAATGGCATCGTAATCAGAAGGCGATCGCCCGAAGTCAAAAAGATGCTGATAGATGGTATCACAGGCAGCCGGTGCCATACATCCGCCCATATTCAGCGAATCCTTCAGTCCGAAATCCACCAGCCTTCCGGTGGTAACTGCGGTGATGGCAGCGCAGCAGCGGCCTTTTCGAAGCGGCATGGAATCACTGTCAGAGCGAAAAGACGGGGGCTGTGTTCCGAGAACGCAGGCACCGCTGCCGGTCACTGTCCAGGTGGAGGAGAGGGGGCGCTGGCATCCGTAGCCCAGAGGATAACGGAATTCTTTTTCCGCACTGGCAAAATGACTGGAAGTGGCACAAAGAATATGATCTCCATAATCCGCAGCTGCCGCCATTGCACCGAGAGAAAGAGATTCTCCCATTGTGGAGCAGGCTCCGTATAAACCATAAAAAGGGATTCCCATTTCCGCAATCCCAAAAGAAGAAGCGATGGACTGTGCCAGCAGATCTCCTGCAAATACCATACGTATTTCTTCCGGTTTCAGACCTGCTTTTCCGATAGCGAGAAGAGCAGCCTCTTTCTGCATGGTGCTTTCGGCTGCTTCCCAGGTATCGGTTCCGAAGAGCGGATCTTCGCAAATCATATCAAAACAGCTGCCAAGCGGTCCTTCGCCTTCCTTTTTCCCTGCAATGGATGCAGCGCTCTGAATATATACAGGCTTTTCCAGAACGATACTGGAAGTACCCTGTTGTTTTCGTAAATTCATACAAACACTCCTATCGATTTGAGAATATAGTAAATCAGTCCGAGAACCCAGGAACTCATAATCCCGTACAGAATAACAGGTCCTGCAATGGTAAAGATTTTACACCCGATTCCAAAAACCTGTCCTTCTGCTTTGTATTCAATGGCAGAAGCAGCTACGGAATTGGCAAAACCGGTGATGGGAACCAGGGCTCCTGCCCCTCCGAATTTTCCAATTTTCGGATAAAGATTCAAACCTGTTAATATGACACTTAACAAAATCAGGATCATAGAACACCAGCTTCCGGACATTTCCTGGTCCAGTCCTTTGTTTTTGGCAAAATTGAGGATGAACTGTCCGATCACACAGATGAGACCGCCTGTCAGGAATGCTTTTGCCATATTCAGTGGCAGACTGTGCGTGGGGGTGATTTCTTTCACATATTTTTCATATTCTTTTTGTTTTTGCTTTTGCTGTTCTGTTGCCATAGTAACAATCCTTTCGTTACTGTTCACCTTGCTCGAAGCACCGGTGAACAGTAATGTCCTTTCCTTTCTTTTCTTTAGTCTGTGAAAAAAATCAGCAGAATATGCATTCTAGCTTTGACTTTTTGCCTGTCTGTCCGTATAATAGGAAACTGGTATAATTCCGTTTTATTGCCAGCCTTGATAATAATACAGAAGCGAGCCGGCTGTTTTTCCAAGGGCTATGCAGATGATAACCAGCGGCATACCTTCTGTGAAACGGATTCTTCTGGAAAAAATGGGAAATACATCTGCAATTTCTGCAAGTGCAAGAATCCATCCGCCAAGGAAGATACCGGAAAACATTCCGTAAAGGATCAGAAAAGGTGTACCAAGAGGCAACACAATTCCGGAAAGATAAAAGAGATTTCCCAGAATGGTTCCCCAAAAGGTGACGTCTTCATAAAGGAGCATATGTTCCGAAGTATGTGTAATTCCGGCATATCGGGGAACAATAGAAAGACCGATCATAAGACCTGTAACGCCGCCTGCAATGATGAATCCGGCGCACAGACCTGCGAATGCCAGAAATATCTGCTGCCACATAATAATTCCTCCTTTGTCTGAATAATGCTGCAGCGAATCATAAATAATCATCCATTAGTATGCGGAAGAACTGGAAAAATTATACGGAATTCGAAAATATGTATGAAGAACTGTACATTTTCCGTGGCAGATAGTATAATGAGAAAGCCTGATGCATCGGAAAATAAATAACGGAAGCTATTTCATTTTCGATGTACAAGAGTGTGTTTGAAAACACACTCCAGAGCAATTTTCAAACACGATCCAGGATAAGTTGAAAGGGTATGTCTGCTGACAGAATGCAGACTATGGCTTGCGACTGTAAAAATGGGCGGTGATTGCGATGATAGAATCGAGGAGGTATGCATATGCAGAATGCATTTTCCCGTATGGAAATTCTTGTGGGGAAAGAAGGCGCAGATAAACTTGCTTCAGCCAGAATTGCCGTGTTTGGTCTCGGCGGTGTAGGCTCTTATGTTGTAGAGGCCCTTGCCAGATGCGGTGTGGGCAGCCTGACACTGGTAGATCATGACACTGTTTCTCTGACGAATATTAATCGACAGCTTTTTGCGCTGCGCTCGACGATCGGTAAGAGTAAAGTGCAGGTTGCCAAAGAACGGATTCGTGATATTGATGAGAACATTCTGGTGCATACTTATGAAACTTTTTATAATGAAGATACTGCAGGAATGTTTGATTTTCATTCCTATGATTATATCGTGGATGCAATCGATACAGTAACGGCCAAGCTGCTTCTGATCCAGAAAGCCAAAGAATGCCAAACACCGATTCTTTCCAGTATGGGAACCGGAAATAAACTGGATCCGTCACGATTTGAGATTACCGATATTTCCAAAACCAGTGTGTGTCCGCTGGCGAAAGTTATGCGCACGGAACTTCGGAAGCGCGGTATTCGCAAAGTCAAAGTGCTGTATTCCAAAGAACGCCCGATCAAGGTGAATGAGACAGAAGAAAAGAAGGGAAATACGGAGCGGCCGGTACCGGGAAGTATTTCTTTTGTACCCAGTGTGGCGGGACTTCTGATCGCCGGGGAGGTTGTCCGGGATCTTCTGGAGATTTCGTCAAAATAATAAAGTAGAAGATTTGATATTTGCCAAAGATTCGTATGCAGTATATTAAGTGATAAAAAATGTATACGGGTATTTTATATGTAATAATATGTAATAAAAAAATAGACAGATTTAGAAAGATTGAGGTTGATATCTGTGAATCAGGAAATCAGACAACAGTTTTGTGAGCTTCTGGGAGAAGAAAGAGTTCTTGTGGAGGAACCGATGGATCGTCATACGACATTCCGCATCGGAGGACCTGCTGATTATTTTCTGATCCCCGAAACGTATGAACAGATTCAAAAGATCCTGGAGATCTGCCGTAGAGAAGAGCTTCCGTATTTCATTCTCGGAAATGGAAGCAATCTTCTGGTGAGTGATCAGGGATACCGCGGTGTGATTATTCAGACTTTCCGGAATTTTTCCGGTGTAACGGTAGACGGAAATAAAATACGTGCAGCATCCGGTGCGCTTCTTTCTGCTATTGCAGCAGCAGCCAAAAATGCTTCACTTACCGGTTTTGAATTTGCCGGAGGAATTCCTGGAACTCTGGGAGGTGCAGTGGTCATGAATGCGGGCGCTTATGGCGGAGAAATGAAAGATGTACTGGAAGAAGTGACCGTTATGGATCAGGAAGGACAGATTCGCATTCTGAAAGTCGACGAGCTGGAGATGGGTTACCGTACCAGTATCATAAAAAAAGCTGGATATCTTGTCCTGGAGGCTGTGATCGCTCTCGAGCCGGGGGATCAGGAACGGATTAAAGAACGGATGCGGGAACTGACCGAACAGCGCACAAGCAAGCAGCCGTTGGAATATCCAAGCGCGGGAAGTACATTTAAGCGTCCGGAAGGATATTTTGCCGGTAAGCTGATCATGGACTGCGGACTGAGAGGATACCGGGTCGGCGGTGCACAGGTTTCTGAGAAGCATTGCGGGTTCGTGATTAACACCGGTGGAGCTACCGCACAGGATGTGAGAACACTGATGCAGAATGTATCGGATAAAGTTTTTGAAAAGTACGGTGTGACACTGGAACCGGAAGTAAAATTTCTCGGTGAATTTTGAATAATACAGGAGAGAAAACATGCGCTTGGTAATCGTAACAGGGCTGTCAGGAGCAGGAAAAAGTACTGCATTAAAAATGCTGGAGGATGCCAGATATTTTTGCGTGGATAATCTTCCGATCCCTCTTGTGGAAAAATTTGCGTCACTGATGGACGGCGGACAGGGAACCGATGTGGAGAATGTAGCCATTGGAATCGATGCCAGAAGCGGACGTTCTCTGGAAGAGCTGGAAGCTGTTCTGGATCGTATGAAAATAATTGGCTATAAATTTGAAATTCTGTTTCTGGATGCGGAGGATTGCGTACTGGTCAAACGTTATAAAGAAACAAGACGCAGCCATCCCCTTGCCATGAACGGGCGTGTGGATGAGGGAATCCGCCTGGAAAGAGAGAAAATCAGATTCCTCAAAGACAGGGCTGATTACATTATTGACACCACACATCTTCTGACAAGGGAACTGAAGACAGAAATTGAAAAGATATTTGTGGAAAATACAGGCTTTCACAATATGGTGATTTCTGTATTATCATTTGGATTCAAGTATGGAATTCCGGCAGATGCAGATCTGGTGTTTGACGTAAGATTTCTTCCGAATCCGTATTATGTGGATGAATTGAGGCCGCTCACCGGAATGGATGACGGAGTTTATCATTATGTGATGGACAATGATACGGCACGGGAGTTTGCGGACAAACTGGAAGACATGGTGAAATTTCTGATTCCGAATTATGTACGCGAGGGTAAAACCAATCTGGTGATCGGAATCGGATGTACCGGCGGCAAGCACCGTTCGGTGACACTGGCAAGGGTTCTTTATGACCGTTTATCAGAGACCAGAGAATACGGTCTGCGTCTGGAACACAGGGATATCGGCAGGGATGCCCTTATTAAAAAATAAAAAGTGAGGTTGGAAAATGTCTTTTTCAGGGATGGTGAAAGAAGAACTTTCCAGACAGATCAGCTCCGCACGTCACTGCAGGATAGCAGAAATCGCAGCTCTGTTAAGCGCGAACGGGAAACTGACGGAGGAGGGACATCTGAAACTTCAGATGGAAAATGACGCAGTTATAAGAAAGTACTTTACATTATTGAGAAAAACCTTTAATATAGAGACAGAAATATCTATCCGGGAGAGCAGCAACCAGAAGAAAGGACAGGTTTATTATGTGGAATTATCCGATGATAAACAGGTTCAGGAAGTGCTTCAGGGAACGAAACTCGTTCTGGATAGTTCGGATGGAGGAATGCTTTTTTCCTGTAATAGTCTGGTCACTCAGCAGAACTGTTGCAAAAGAGCATTTATCCGAGGCGCTTTTCTTGCATCCGGTTCCATCAGTGATCCGCGTAAAGGGTATCATTTTGAAATCGTATGTGCAGATGAAAGAAAGGCGCAGCAATTGCAGGATATTCTCCGCAGCTTTCAGATTGACGCAAAGATTGTGCAGCGTAAAAAATCATATGTGGTCTATGTGAAAGAAGGCGACCAGATTGTGGATATGCTGGCACTTATGGAGGCCAATGTTGCACTGATGAATCTGGAGAATATCCGGATTCTGAAAGAAATGCGCAATACAGTGAACCGGAAGGTGAACTGTGAAACTGCGAATATCAATAAGACGGTGAATGCAGCCGTGAAGCAGATGGAAGACATTGAACTGGTTGAGAAGATGATCGGATTTCAGAATCTCAATGATGGTCTTGCCGAAATCGCGGAATTGAGGCTGCAGTATCCGGAGGCTACATTAAAAGAATTAGGTATGATGTTGAATCCGCAGGTTGGGAAATCGGGGGTCAATCACCGACTTCGAAAATTGAGTAAAATCGCAGAGGAATTGCGGGGGAACAACAAGGAGGAATTATTATGATTAAAAAACCAATCACTATTAATCTTTCTACTGGACTTGAAGCACGCCCGGTAGCACAGCTTGTACAGGTGGCAAGCCAGTTTAACAGCGAGATTTATGTTGAGATTGGAAGTAAACGTGTGAATGCAAAGAGCATTATGGGAATGATGACTCTTGGTCTGGATTCCGGTGAAGAAATTACACTTTCTGCCAACGGAGAAGATGAAGAGGCAGCAATGACCAGTATTGAGAAGTATTTAAGTAATCAATAATTGAATATCAGGGGAAGCAGAGAGATTTATAATCATAATTTGGCTGAATCAAAATTGCCGGGAAGGAAGACCACTTTCCGGCAATTTTTAATATTACAGAAAAGTGCTCCGCATTTTCCTGTAATATAAAAAAGCCCTCCGGGCGGGATCGCACTGCGGCGGAGAGGAAATATATTGCTAAAGCAATCCGCCGCAGGCGGAGAATCCTGCAAAGCAGGATTCTTTCTTGTACCATTATATCGTATATGTTCATAGGAAAGTACTCTGCTATCGGGAAAGCAGACCAGCGAAACATATGGTTATTTAATGTGGCTTATACTGGTATGCAGGTTCGTAAATATGCAGGGGTAGATGACGATAATCCATGCAACCGTGACAAAGTAACGGATAAAAGAAGCGGCTAAAGAAGTGCCGATGACTGCTTTGGATCCTTCAAGAAGTACAGCTGCTACGGCAAGTCCTGCAGTGATACGGATCAGCTTTGCTCTGAATTTTTCTGGCGGAGAGAAACGGATATAACGCTTTTCTATGTAGAAACCTGCGGAAAATGCCAGGCCGGCGCCGGAAGCCTTGAGACAGTCGGCGGTATAATCGGTGGATATGATGCCGTTGCGGTTAAGAAGAATCGAATATACGCAGAGCAAAATGCAGATTCCTGCCATGATCAGTGAAAGGACTCCCTGGTGTCCTGCAGCGAAATCCCTTTTATATAAGAAGTAATTGGCCAGGAAGACACAGAGAATGGTTATGGTGAAAGAAACCAGAACATCTTTGGGTGTGTGGCATCCCAGGTACATACGGGAAAACATGACCAGAAGAATGACGGCAGCACAGAGCAGCTTTTTCCACGTTTCTTTAAAACGGAGGAAGAGTGTTCCGAACAGGGCGGTGATGCTTTGGGTATGGCCGCTTGGAAAAGAATAACCGGTTGCGCCCGGAAGAGCGGATGCTACAGGCTGAAAGTTCGGATCCAGTATCCACGGGCGTGGGATACGAAATGTGATTTTCAGTCCCTGCACCAGAAGTCCGGAAGAAAAATAGGTAAATCCGAGAGAATAAGCCTGTTTTTTGTCGGAACACCAGTAGAACCAGCAAATGACAGCAACAGTAAAAAGCTCCTGCGCCATGTAAGTTACTGCCTGAAAAAACAAATCCAGTGCCGGAGTACGGTATCCGGAAAGAAAATGTAAAAACTCCATGAAATAATCCCTTCCTTTGAAAAGTAATGATTGTATGGACATTATAAGTTGACCGGAAGAAAAAAACAAGGTATAATAATCGATAGAATAAATAACTGAAAACACAGGTTATGTTTCGCGGATAAGGAAGCGAACAGGAACAACCGCAACAGAAATTAAGCAAAAAACAGAAGCGAGGATGTTATAATGTCAAAATTTTTGAAATTCATCGTACATTTTATTGTGATATGTACAATACTTTGTGTTGTTGCCCTTGCAGTTCCGCCATTTCTTGGTGTGACAACGGAAATCATGGATGATTCGGGAAAGGACACGAATCTTACTTACGGATCTGTTACATATGCAATTCCGGTTAAGACAGATGAGATACCGGTCGGTACTCCGATTCTGGTTCAGGGTGACACAGGCGTATACCGTTATAATATCGTAAGCCTTGATCTGGAGAACCATACAGGTACAGTGATTGATCCGAATGCTGATTCAACAGAGACCGTTAATGTTGCTGTGAAGAATTATGTGCCAAAAGTAGCGATCACGATTCCTTTCCTGGGATATCTTCTGATTGCTACAGAAAGCATTGAAGGTCTGATTATTCTGGGCCTTGCAGTATTGTTTCTTATTATTCTTTATGTCATTGCCGAACTGTGGAAGAAAGATTCCGAAGAAGACTATGATGATGACGACGATGAGGAAACCTATGTCAAATCTGCAAAAGAGCTGAAGCGTGAAGAAAAGGAAAGAGAACGCAGGCTGCGTGAAGAAGACCGGGAGATGCTCCGCAGCGAAAAATCACGCAAAAAAGAAGAAAAGAAAAAACGCAGAATCATTAAGACAGGTGGTTTTGTCGATGAAGTTTATGAAGATGAGCTGGATGACGAAGAGGAAGAACAGCCGAGAAAACGTGCCAATGTTCAGACTGCCACCAGTGAAGCTCATGAACTTCTGAAGAAAGAAATCGCTGCAGCTACCGCTGATGAAACAGAAGTACCGATAGCGAAGCAGGCTCGTAAAGCCGCTCCGGCAGGGAACAGACAACGAAAGAGCGCAAGACCCAAAAACCAGCCTGTAAGAGAAAAAGAAGAGCCGGTTGAAATCAAAAAGATGGCTATTCCGATTCGCTCTGCAGCACAGCTTGCAGATATGGCGAAGAAGCAGGGCGATGCACCGGATATCGTAAGAGATGAGATCACGAAAGTTACTTTGTTTGATTATTCCGATATTATCGGTGCAGATGAGGATTATGAAGAAGAATAAGTAATCTGGAGAGAAATGTGAGGGCCATTGTATAGTGGTCCTCATTTTGCTTCTGCTGCATCTGAGAAATGATTTAATACAGCAGATACATCGAAGAAATGATCTGATATACTTTATATATTGTATAAAAAAAAGAACAATAAAAAAAGAAAAGAAATTGAAAAAAACTCTTGCATTATGAGAAACAATCGTGTATACTCACTAGTGCTGTGACATGATAGCTATGAAGCGTGAGGTTGCTGCCGATGAGAGGCGGGTTTTCCGTGGAGCGAATGTCAAGTTAGGAAACTGACGACAAGTCACTGTACAAGTTCAGAAAACCATTTTGGGATGGGCACGCGAAGAAATGTTTTAGGACACGCGTGGAGATGTGTACAGTCGCCGCTTGTCGTACCGATAACCGAGTACGAATAGGAGGAGACTTTTTTTATGGCAAATCAGGTAATGAGAATCACATTAAAAGCTTATGATCATCAGTTAGTAGATGCATCTGCTGCAAAAATCATCGACACTGTAAAGAAAAACGGTGCAACTGTCAGCGGACCGGTTCCGCTTCCTACCAAGAAGGAAGTAGTGACCATCCTTCGTGCAGTGCATAAATATAAAGACAGCCGTGAACAGTTCGAGCAGCGCACACATAAGCGTCTGATTGATATCCTGACACCAACCCAGAAGACAGTTGATGCACTGTCCAGACTGGAAATGCCGGCTGGTGTTCATATCGATATCAAAATGAAAACCAAATAAGTTCTGAGCAGGAAATCGTTCGGAATATTGGTGATCCAATTGCTAGAAGATACCGAAAGGTATTTCTAAATGTATATGATTGCCGTAATGGTAATCCGCTATAAGGAGGAAGAAAGAATGAAGAAAGCTATCTTAGCTACAAAAGTCGGAATGACTCAGATCTTCAATGATGAAGGAATGCTGATTCCGGTAACCGTTTTACAGGCAGGTCCATGTGTCGTAACTCAGATTAAAACTGAAGAAAACGACGGATATGCAGCAGTTCAGGTTGGCTACGGCGACATCAGAGAAAAACTGGTGAACAAACCGGAAAAAGGCCACTTTGACAAAGCAGGCGTTGCTGTAAAGAGATTCGTAAAAGAATTCAAATTTGACAACGCAGGCGAATATGAAGTAGGACAGGAAATCAAGGCTGATATCTTTGCTGCAGGCGATCACATCGATGCAACTGCAGTATCCAAAGGTAAAGGCTTCCAGGGCGCAATCAAGAGACACGGACAGTCCAGAGGACCTATGGCTCATGGTTCCAAATATCATCGTCATGCAGGTTCCAACGGTGCTTGTTCTGATCCGAGCAAGGTATTCAAGGGCAAACATATGCCAGGTCATATGGGAAATGTTCAGGTAACTGTTCAGAATCTTGAAATCGTACGTGTAGATACAGAAAACAACTTACTGTTAGTTAAAGGTGCTGTTCCAGGACCTAAGAAATCTCTGGTAACAATCAAAGAAACAGTAAAGTCCTTATAATGAGAAAGGAGGAGCACTCAAATGGCAAACGTAACTGTTTATAATATGGAAGGCAATGAAGTTGGCACAATGGAGCTGAACGATGCAGTCTTCGGTGTAGAAGTTAATGAGCATCTTGTTCATCTTGCAGTTGTTCGTCAGCTTGCAAATAAACGCCAGGGTACTCAGAAGGCAAAAACCCGTTCTGAAGTAAGCGGCGGCGGAAGAAAACCGTGGAGACAGAAAGGAACAGGTCATGCTAGACAGGGTTCCATCCGCGCAGCACAGTGGACAGGCGGCGGAATTATCTTCGCTCCGACTCCAAGAGATTATGATGTAAAAATGAACAAAAAAGAAAGAAGAGCAGCTCTGAAATCCGCTCTGACTTCCAAAGTTCAGGACAATAAATTTGTAGTAGTTGACAATCTGACACTTGCAGAAGTAAAGACAAAAGAAATGCAGAAGGTTCTTACCAACCTGAAAGCTGACAAAGCTCTTGTAATTCTTGCAGGAGAAGATAAAAATGTTGTTCTTTCCGCAAGAAACATCGCAGATGTACAGACTGAAACCGCTGGAAACATCAATGTATTCGATGTTATGAGACATAACACCGTAATCGCAACCAAAGATGCAGTGGCAACGATCGAGGAGGTGCTCGCATAATGGCTGATATCAAATATTATGATGTGATTCAGAAACCTGTAATCACAGAAAAATCCATGAATGCAATGGCTGAAAAGAAATACACTTTCTTAGTTCATCCGGAAGCAAATAAATCCCAGATCAAAGAAGCTGTGGAAAAAATGTTCGAAGGAACAAAAGTAAAAAGCGTGAATACCATGAACCTTGATGGTAAGAAAAAACGCCGTGGTATGGTAGTTGGAAAAACTGCTAAAACCAAAAAAGCTATCGTAGCTCTGACAGAAGACAGCAAGGATATCGAGATTTTTGAAGGTCTTTAATTAACGGTAGCGAGTGATGTCGAACGGCATCGCGGATATGTGCACGAAAGCACGATAAGAAATTCGAAAGGAGAACAATCATGGGAATCAAAACCTATAACCCATATACACCTTCCAGAAGACACATGACTGGTTCTGATTTTTCCGAAATCACCACCAGCACACCTGAGAAATCTCTTGTAGTGTCCCTGAAGAAAAACGCTGGACGTAACAACCAGGGTAAAATCACTGTAAGACACCGCGGAGGCGGAAGCAGAAGAAAATACAGAATCATCGACTTCAAGAGAAGAAAAGATGGTATCGCTGCAACTGTAAAAACAATCGAATACGATCCGAACAGAACAGCAAACATCGCTCTGATCTGCTATGCAGATGGCGAGAAAGCATATATTCTTGCACCGGAAGGCTTAAAAGTAGGCCAGAAAGTTATGAACGGACCGGAAGCAGAAGTTCGTGTTGGTAACTGCTTACCATTAGAGCTTATCCCGGTTGGTACTATGGTACACAATATTGAGCTTCATCCAGGAAAAGGCGGCCAGATGGTTCGTTCTGCTGGTAACGGTGCTCAGTTAATGGCTAAAGAAGGCAAATATGCAACCTTAAGATTACCGTCTGGTGAAATGAGAATGGTTCCGATCATCTGCCGTGCATCTGTTGGTGTAGTAGGCAACGGAGACCACAACCTGATCAATGTCGGTAAAGCTGGACGTACTCGTCACATGGGAATCAGACCTACTGTTCGTGGTTCTGTAATGAACCCGAATGACCATCCACACGGTGGTGGTGAAGGAAAGACCGGTATCGGCCGTCCGGGTCCATGTACACCATGGGGCAAACCTGCTCTTGGTCTGAAGACCAGAAAGAAAAACAAACAGTCCAACAAGCTCATCGTAAGAAGACGCGATGGAAAAGCTTTATCGAAATAATAAGGAGGTTAAAGCATGTCTCGTTCACTGAAAAAAGGACCTTTTGCAGATGCAAGCTTACTGAAAAAAGTTGATGCTTTAAACGCTGCAAACGATAAATCTGTCATCAAAACCTGGTCCCGCCGTTCTACAATTTTCCCGTCTTTCGTTGGACACACAATCGCTGTTCATGACGGAAGAAAACATGTGCCGGTATATATCACAGAAGATATGGTTGGCCATAAACTTGGTGAATTCGTAGCAACCAGAACCTACAGAGGACACGGAAAAGACGAAAAGAAATCCGGCGTTCGCTAGAATTGAAAAAATGAACTGCCTGTTGTCCTTTCGGACAGCAGCGCGGTTTTGACCTGACATTGAATAAGTAGAAAGGAGGCACTTTAAAATGGCAAAAGGACATAGAAGCCAGATTAAGAGAGCCAGAAATGAGAATAATAGAGAGACAAGACCGTCTGCAAAATTATCTTATGCAAGAATTTCTGTTCAGAAAGCCTGCTACGTATTAGATGCAATCCGTGGTAAGGACGTGCAGACAGCACTTGGTATCCTGACATACAATCCAAGATACGCTTCCAGCGTGCTTAAAAAATTACTGGAATCAGCAATTGCAAATGCTGAGAACAACAACGGTATGAGCGCAGATAACCTCTACATCGCTGAGTGCTTTGCAAACAAAGGACCTACAATGAAGAGAATTCAGCCAAGAGCACAGGGAAGAGCTTATAGAATCGAAAAGAGAACAAGCCATATTACCATCGTGCTGGATGAGAAATAAGGAGGATAAGCATGGGACAGAAAGTTAACCCACATGGCCTTAGAGTCGGTGTTATCAAAGATTGGGATTCCAGATGGTATGCAGAGGCAGACTTTGCTGACAATCTGGTAGAAGATTACAATATCAGAACATTCCTGAAAAAGAAATTATACAGCGCAGGTGTTTCCAAGATTGAAATCGAGAGAGCATCTGACAGAGTAAAGATCATCATCTATACAGCAAAACCAGGTATCGTAATCGGTAAAGGCGGCGCTGAGATCGAAAAAGTAAAAGCTGAATTACAGAAATTCGTTTCCAAGAAATTAATCGTTGATATCAAAGAAGTTAAGAGACCGGACAGAGATGCACAGCTTGTTGCTGAGAACATCGCTCTTCAGCTGGAAAACCGTATTTCTTTCAGACGTGCAATGAAATCCACCATGCAGAGAACCATGAAAGCCGGAGCAAAGGGAATCAAAACATCTGTTTCCGGACGTCTTGGCGGAGCTGATATGGCTCGTACAGAGTTCTACAGCGAAGGAACTATTCCGCTTCAGACTCTTCGTGCAGACATCGATTATGGTTTTGCAGAAGCAGATACCACTTACGGCAAAGTTGGTGTAAAAGCATGGATCTACAATGGTGAAGTACTTCCAACAAAAGGAACTAAGGAAGGGAGCGATAAATAATGTTAATGCCAAAAAGAGTAAAACGTCGTAAACAATTCCGTGGCTCCATGAGAGGAAAAGCCTTAAGAGGCAATAAAATCAACTATGGTGAGTACGGTCTTGTGGCTACCGAACCGTGTTGGATCAAATCCAACCAGATTGAAGCAGCCCGTATTGCTATGACACGTTATATCAAACGTGGCGGTCAGGTTTGGATCAAGATTTTCCCAGATAAACCAGTAACAGCAAAACCAGCAGAAACTCGTATGGGTTCCGGTAAAGGTACCCTGGAATACTGGGTAGCAGTTGTAAAACCAGGACGTGTAATGTTCGAAATTGCAGGCGTTTCCGAAGAAGTTGCCCGTGAAGCATTACGTCTTGCAATGCACAAGTTACCATGTAAATGTAAAATCGTTTCTCGTGCAGACTTAGAAGGCGGTGATAACAGTGAAAATTAATAAATTCGTAGAAGATTTAAAGGCAAAATCAGCTGCAGAATTGAATGAAGAATTAGTAGCTGCTAAAAAAGAACTCTTTAACCTGAGATTTCAGAATGCAACCAATCAATTAGACAATACAAGCCGAATCAAAGAGGTTCGTAAAAATATTGCCAGAATCCAGACAGTAATCACTGAGCAGACAAACGCTGCGAAATAGTGAATATAGGAGGACAAAATCGTGGAAAGAAATCTGAGAAAAACCCGTGTGGGCAAGGTTGTCAGCAATAAGATGGACAAAACCATCGTCGTTGCAATTGAAGACCATGTAAAACATCCTCTTTACAAAAAAATCGTGAAGAGAACATATAAATTAAAAGCTCATGATGAGAATAATGAGTGCAATATCGGTGATACCGTAAAAGTTATGGAGACCAGACCGTTATCCAAGGATAAGAGATGGAGACTGGTTGAAATTGTAGAGAAAGTTAAATAAGGAGGAAACCAGTATGATTCAGCAGGAAACTAGACTGAAAGTTGCCGACAACACTGGTGCAAAAGAAATCCTTTGTATTCGTGTTATGGGCGGCTCTACAAGAAGATATGCAAATATCGGTGACACAATCATTGCTACTGTCAAAGATGCAACACCAGGCGGCGTTGTTAAAAAAGGCGATGTTGTAAAGGCCGTTGTTGTTCGTACAAGAAAAGGCGCTCGTCGTAAAGACGGATCTTACATCCGCTTCGATGAAAACGCTGCAGTAATCATTAAAGACGACTTAACTCCGAGAGGAACCCGTATCTTTGGACCAGTTGCCAGAGAACTTCGTGAAAAGAAATTCATGAAGATCGTTTCCTTAGCTCCGGAAGTATTATAGGAGGGTGCCTAATGTCAGCTATGAAGATTAAAAAAGGTGATACTGTAAAAGTTATCGCTGGAAAAGATAAAGGCAAAGAAGGCAAGGTTCTTGCCGTTAACGTAAAAGACAACACCGTTATCGTGGAAAGTGTCAACATGGTTACAAAACACAGCAAACCGTCTGCAGCAAACCAGAACGGCGGAATCATCACAAAAGAATCTCCGCTTCATATCTCCAACGTTATGCTGATGGTTGACGGCAAAGCTACCAGAGTTGGCTTCAAGATGGATGGTGACAAAAAAGTTCGTGTTGCAAAAGCAACAGGCGCTGTAATCGATTAATTGAGAGAGGAGGCAGACATAAGTGAGTAGATTAAAAGAGCTTTACAAAAATGAGATCATGGATGCCATGACCAAAAAATTCGGATATAAAAACGTTATGGAAGTGCCAAAACTCGAGAAAATCGTTATAAACATGGGTGTTGGTGAAGCAAAAGAAAACGCAAAGCTTCTTGATTCTGCAATCGCAGATATGGAGCTGATCACAGGACAGAAAGCAATTGCTACAAAGGCAAAGAAATCTGTCGCTAACTTCAAAATCAGAGAGGGTATGCCGATCGGATGTAAAGTTACATTAAGAGGCGAGAAAATGTATGAGTTTGCTGATCGTCTGATCAACCTTGCACTTCCTCGTGTACGTGACTTCCGTGGTGTAAACCCGAACGCTTTTGACGGAAGAGGAAACTACGCTCTTGGTATCAAAGAGCAGCTGATCTTCCCGGAAGTTGAATATGATAAAGTAGATAAAGTAAGAGGTATGGACGTTATCTTTGTTACAACTGCAAAGACTGACGAAGAAGCACGCGAATTACTGAGATTATTCAATATGCCGTTTGCAAAATAATATCTCGAACGGGTGACGTCAAGTCCCCGGCAGATACTGAATGACCACCGGCGTAAGCCGGGGTCAGGAAATCAGATATTCAACTGGAAACCGTTATGACGACAGCATCTGCTGGAGTCAGGAAAGATGATAGGAGGAACGTTTCATGGCTAAGACAGCAATGAAAATCAAACAGCAGCGTAAACAGAAATTCTCCACAAGAGAATACAATCGCTGCAGAATCTGTGGCCGTCCACATGCATATTTAAGAAAATACGGAATCTGCAGAATCTGCTTCCGTGAATTAGCATACAAAGGCCAGATCCCGGGAGTTAAAAAAGCTTCCTGGTAAAAAACAATAGAACTTACGAAAAATAAACGACATGTCAAGTCTGAATTGAGGAGGAAACTAACATGACAATGAGCGATCCGATCGCAGATATGCTTACAAGAATCCGTAACGCAAACACTGCAAAACATGATACTGTAGATGTTCCGGCATCCAAAATGAAACTTGCAATTGCAAACATCCTTGTTGATGAAGGATACATTGCAAAATACGATTTAATCGAAGATGGTGTTGTAAAAAACATCCACATCACTCTGAAATATGGTGAAACAAAGAATGACAAGATCATCACTGGTCTTAAGAGAATTTCCAAACCTGGTCTTCGTATTTACGCAGGCAAGGATGAACTGCCAAAGGTACTTGGCGGTCTTGGAATCGCAATCCTTTCCACCAACAAAGGTGTGATCACTGACAAAGAAGCTCGTAAACTTCAGGTTGGCGGCGAAGTATTAGCATTCGTATGGTAAAATCCCGTCAGGGTTTTTATAGATCAATCAACTGAAAACAGAGGGGGAAAACCTCTCCGACAATTTAAGTAAGGAGGACAAACATATGTCTCGTATCGGTAGACTGCCAGTAGTCATTCCTGCAGGCGTTGAAGTAAAAGTCGCTGAAGGAAACGTGGTAACCGTAAAAGGACCAAAAGGAACACTTGAAAGAGCGCTTCCGACAGAAATGGATATCAAAGTTGAAGATGGTCATGTAGTAGTAGCAAGACCAAACGACTTGAAGAAAATGAAATCTTTACACGGTTTAACAAGAAGCCTGATCCACAACATGGTGGTAGGTGTAAGCGAAGGCTACACCAAGACTCTTGAAGTAAACGGTGTAGGTTATAAAGCAGCAAAACAGGGTAAGAAACTTACTCTTTCTCTTGGATATTCTCACCCGGTAGAAATGGAAGATCCGGAAGGTCTGGAATCCAAAGTTGATGGAAACAAGATTATCATTTCCGGTATCAGCAAAGAAAAAGTTGGCCAGTATGCGGCTGAAATCAGAGATAAGAGAAGACCTGAGCCATACAAGGGCAAAGGTATCAAGTATGCTGATGAAGTTATCAGACGCAAAGTTGGTAAGACTGGTAAGAAATAATTAAGGAGAGTGAGAAAATGATTAGTAAAGCATCCAGAGCGGACATTCGTCAGAATAAGCATAGAAGATTGCGTCATCATTTAAGCGGAACTGCTACAACTCCTCGTTTAGCTGTATTCCGTTCCAACAAGCATATGTATGCACAGATCATTGATGACGTTGCAGGCAAAACTTTAGTATCAGCTTCTACTCTTCAGAAAGATGTAAAAGCTGAACTTCAGAACACCGATGATGTTGCAGCAGCAGCATATCTTGGAACCGTAATCGGCAAAAAGGCTATCGAAGCAGGTATCGAAAAAGTTGTATTTGACAGAGGCGGTTATATCTACCACGGAAAAGTCAAAGCACTGGCAGATGCAGCTAGAGAAGCTGGACTGAAATTCTAAAGGGAGGAAAATCGCACATGAGACGTAATCTTATTGATGCTAGTCAGTTAGAGTTAGAAGATAAAGTAGTATCAATTAAACGTGTAACCAAGGTTGTTAAGGGTGGCCGTAACATGAGATTTACAGCTTTAGTAGTTGTAGGTGACGGCAACGGACACGTTGGCGCAGGTTTAGGAAAAGCAGCTGAAATTCCTGAAGCAATCCGCAAGGGAAAAGAAGATGCAATGAAAAAATTAGTTACTGTAGCAAGAGATGAGAATGGTTCCATTACTCATGACTTCGTTGGCAAATTCGGAAGCGCTGAAATGCTTCTGAAGAGAGCTCCGGAAGGTACCGGTGTTATCGCTGGTGGTCCGGCACGTGCGGTCATCGAGCTTGCGGGTATCAAAAATATCCGTACCAAATGTATGGGATCCAGAAATAAACAGAACGTAGTTCTGGCAACTATCGAAGGATTAAGTCAGTTAAAAACTCCGGAAGAAGTTGCAAAACTTCGCGGAAAATCTGTTGATGAGATTCTGGCGTAAGGAGGAGAACGAAAATGGCAGGTACATTAAAAGTTACATTAGTAAAATCTCCGATTGGCGCAGTTCCGAAACACAAAAAAACTGTTACAGCTATGGGTCTTACCAAAATGCACAAAACAGTTGAAATGCCGGATAATGCGGCAACCAGAGGTATGATTCAGCAGGTACAGCACCTGGTAAAAGTAGAAGAAGCATAAGTTGCTTTGATTGAAATTTGATTGAATAAAAAATAAGGAGGTGCCAAACATGGATTTATCAAACTTAAGACCAGCAGAAGGTTCTAAGCACAGCGATAACTTCAGAAGAGGCCGCGGACATGGTTCAGGAAACGGCAAGACAGCCGGTAAAGGACACAAAGGACAGTTAGCTCGTTCCGGACACAAAAAACCGGGATTCGAAGGTGGACAGATGCCTTTATACAGACGTCTTCCTAAGAGAGGTTTCACAAACAGAAACTCCAAGGAAATCATCGCGATCAATGTTGATGTTCTGAATCGTTTTGAAGACGGCGCAGAAGTTACTGTTGAGAGCTTACTGGAGAGCCGCGCAATTTCCAAAGCTGGTGACGGCGTTAAAATTCTTGGAAACGGTGAGCTGACCAAGAAACTGAATGTTAAAGTAAACGCTGTCAGCGAGACCGCAAAAGCTAAAATCGAAGCTGCAGGTGGTACAGTAGAGGTGATTTAATGTTTGAGACTCTTAAAAATGTTTTTAGAGTAAAAGAGATGCGTCGTAAGCTTCTCTATGTACTGTGGATGATTCTTGTCATCCGTATCGGTTCCCAGCTTCCAATTCCGGGGATTAACAGCAGCGTTTTTAAAGAGTGGTTTCAGAATAATACCGGTGACGCATTCAATTTCTTTGATGCGTTTACCGGTGGTTCCTTTGAGAACATGTCTATTTTCGCACTGAATATTACCCCATATATCACTTCCTCCATTATCATTCAGCTTCTTACCATTGCTATTCCGGCACTGGAAGAGATGCAGAGAGATGGAGAAGAAGGACGTAAGAAACTTACTGCAATCACACGTTATGTGACCGTTGGTCTTGCTCTGTTTGAATCTACTGCAATGACAATCGGATTCAGCCGTGGAAATGTTATCAAAAACATGAACTTCGGCAAAGGTCTTGTTGTAGTAGCCTGCCTGACAGCTGGTTCTGCAATGCTGATGTGGATTGGTGAGCGTATTACAGAGAAGGGTGTTGGAAACGGTATTTCTATCGTACTTTGTGTGAATATCATTTCCCGAATCCCGAGTGATATGGGATTACTGTACGAGAACTTTGTAAAAGGAAAAACAATTGCCAAAGGAATGCTTGCAGGACTGATCATCTGTGCGATTATTCTGGTAGTAGTTGTCTTTGTATTGATTCTGAATGGTGCCGAGAGAAGAATCCCGGTACAGTATTCCAAGAAAATGGTAGGAAGAAAGCTGATGGGCGGACAGTCTACCAATATTCCTCTGAAGGTCAATACAGCCGGTGTTATTCCGATCATCTTTGCTTCCTCTATCATGTCTTTCCCGGGCATTATTGCTCAGTTTGCCGGAAAAGCAGACGGGACAGGTATTGGCAGCGAGATTCTGAGAGGTTTAAGTTCAGGCAACTGGTGTAATCCGGCTCAGCCGCAGTATACATGGGGTCTGCTGGTATACATCGTTCTTTGTATTTTCTTTGCATATTTTTATACATCCATTACCTTCAATCCGTTGGAGGTTGCGGACAATATTAAGAAGCAGGGCGGTTTCATTCCTGGTATTCGTCCGGGAAAACCTACGTCAGACTATTTGACGAAAATCTTAAATTATATTATATTTATAGGTGCAGTAGGTCTGATTATTGTGGCTGTCATTCCGTTCTTCTTTAACGGGGTGTTCGGGGCAAATGTTTCCTTCGGCGGAACATCCATCATCATCGTTGTGGGTGTTATTCTTGAAACTGTGAAACAGATTGAGTCCCAGATGCTTGTCCGCAATTATAAGGGCTTCTTGAACAATTAAAAATGAAGGTTGTGGTACGGATGTGCCACAGCCTTGATTTGTATACAAAACACAAATGAAGCAAAACATGAAACGGAGGGTATTTGTATGAGAATCATTATGTTGGGTGCACCGGGAGCAGGTAAAGGAACACAGGCTAAGAAAATTGCTGAGAAATACGGTATTCCGCATATTTCCACAGGTGATATTTTCCGTGCCAATATCAAAAACGGCACAGAGCTTGGCAAAAAAGCAAAAACTTATATGGATCAGGGACTTCTGGTTCCGGATGAACTGACTTGTGATCTGGTTGTAGACAGAATTCAGCAGCCGGATGCTCAGAAGGGTTATGTACTGGATGGTTTTCCGAGAACAATTCCGCAGGCGGAATGTTTGACAGATGCATTGAACAAATTAGGCAGTAAGATTGATTATGCCATCGATGTAGACGTACCGGATGAAAACATCGTAAATCGTATGTCCGGAAGACGTGCTTGCCTGAAATGCGGTGCTACTTATCATGTTGTGTATGCTGCACCAAAGACAGAAGGTGTATGTGATACCTGCGGCGAGGCACTGGTACTTCGCGATGATGACAAACCGGAAACCGTAAGCAAACGTCTGAAGGTTTACCATGATCAGACCCAGCCCCTTATTGATTACTATACCGGACAGGGTGTTCTGAAAACTGTTGACGGTACCAAGAACCTGGAAGAAGTATTCCGGGAAATCGTGGCAATCTTGGGAGAATAAAGAATGTCAGTTTCTATTAAATCAGAACACGAAATAGAACTTATGCGGGAGGCAGGTCATCTTCTGGAAAAAGTCCATGATGACCTTGCCACTTACATTAGACCTGGAATCAGCACAAAAGAACTGGATCGCATCGGAGAAGAGATGATTCGTTCTCTTGGCTGTATTCCGAACTTTTTAAATTACCAGGGCTTTCCAGGCTCCTTCTGCATCAGTCTGAATGATGAGGTGGTGCACGGAATTCCTTCCGAGAAAAAAATCATCCAGGAAGGTGATCTTGTAAAGATCGATGCCGGATTGATATATAAAGGCTATCACTCAGATGCAGCCCGCACTTATGCAGTAGGTGAAGTTGCACCGGAAGCAAAACAGCTGATGGATGTGACGAAGCAGTGCTTTTTTGAAGGACTGAAATACGCGAAAGCAGGCAATCATCTAAATGATATTTCAAAGGCCATCGGCGCTTATGCCGCCAAATATCGTTATGGTATTGTGCGTGATCTTGTAGGACATGGAATCGGAACGCATCTTCATGAAGATCCACAGATTCCTAACTTTCCTCAGAAGCGCAGAGGGATTAAGCTGATGCCGGGTATGACACTGGCTGTAGAGCCGATGATCAATCTTGGCCGGGCTGACGTAGCATGGGAGGATGATGACTGGACAGTGGTGACCATGGATGGTTCCCTTTCCGCTCATTACGAGAACACCATTCTGATTACAGATGGTGAACCGGAAATTCTGACTCTCACCAAGTAACAGAACGAAGACACAGGAGGTTTATTATGTCTAAAGCAGATGTGATTGAGGTGGAAGGCACTGTATTGGAGAAGCTGCCGAACGCAATGTTTAAAGTAGAATTAGAAAACAAACATGTTGTGCTGGCACACATCAGTGGCAAATTACGAATGAACTTTATTCGTATCCTTCCGGGAGATAAGGTTACCATTGAACTTTCTCCGTATGATTTGTCTAAAGGCAGAATTATCTGGCGAGATAAATAAAACAAATAGAAAGGCTGCAGCGGGAAGATATTATTACTGATATAATCTTTTCTGCTGCGGCTTTTTTATTACAGGAGTGTGTCCAAAGAAGATGGATTACATCAGTTAGTGAAAGCTCAGCAAGGGTAATTAGCAGTAAGCTGTTCAGTCAAACAATGGTTGCTTTCACTCTCTTCACAGTAACACAAACAATGCAAAAAATATCAGACAATTGATAGAAAATGCTTGCATTATGTCTGAAAAAGTGTTAATATCTTAACAAAGAAAAGGGAGTAGCGGCCATTGATTTGAAACCGGGAATGTGTTTCAGGGAATGGTACATATATGCGTCAGTACGATGTCCGGGAACGGGTGTCCGCGATATGAGATAATCTGCAAGACTTTTATTTTGAGACAGAATACAGAATGTAACTGTCTGAAATAAAAGTCTTTTTCTTTTCTTTAAAAAGTGAATAAAGAAAAATGGGAATTCTTTTACCATGGAAAAGAGATTCCCAAATTATTCCCCAAATGTGAAGGAGGAAACAGAATGACAGAGTATGAAGAAATGAATACAAACAATTCAAAGAAGAAAGTAAGGATGCAAAAAGGCGGAAAGCATGTAAAAAGAATTATTCTTGTGGCGGCGGGGGCAGCAGTAATCGGTTTGCTGGCAACAGATTGTACATACCAGATTCAGGAACAGGAACAGGCCGTATTGTCTACCTTTGGAGTGCCGAAGGCTGTATCGGAGACAGGACTTCATTTTAAGCTTCCGTTTATTCAGAAAGTTTATAAAGTAAATACAACGATTCAGGGCTTTCCCATTGGATACGAAGAGCCTACAAACGAAACAATCAACAACGAAGGAATCATGATCACATCAGATTATAATTTTATTAATGTCGATTTTTATGTAGAATATCGGATTGCAGATCCCGTGAAATATCTGTATACCTCACAGGAGCCGGAAGATATCCTGAAAAATATTTCTCAGGGAAGTATCCGTACGGTGATAGCAAGCTATGATGTGGATTCTGTCCTTACGACCGGTAAGAGTGAAATCCAGAGTAAGATCAAAGAAATGATTATGAAAAAAATTGAAGAACAGGATATCGGAATCCAGCTGGTGAATATCACAATTCAGGATTCTGAGCCGCCGACACAGGAGGTAATGAAAGCATTCAAAGCAGTGGAAACTGCGAAACAGGGAAAAGAAACAGCGCTGAATAATGCGAATAAATACCGTAATGAAAAACTTCCGGAGGCGGAAGCAAAGGCGGACCAGATCATACAGGATGCGGAAGCGGAAAAACAGGTCCGTATCAACGAAGCAGAAGCTGAAGTGGCAAAATTTAATGCCATGTATGAGGAATATATAAAAAATCCGGAGATAACAAAGAAGCGAATGTTCTACGAAACAATGGAAGATGTGCTGCCGGACATGAAGCTGATCATTGATAACGGAAGCGGAATACAAAAAATTCTTCCAATTGAATCATTTGTGGAAATACCGGAGAATACAGAAAGTACTTCCGTGAATGCAGATGCACAGATAACAGAAGCTGATGATTAATGGAAAGGTATGGGATAAAATATGAAAAAAAGAAGTATTATCACAATCATTGCAGGTGTGGCAATTCTCACGGCAGGTGCGATGTCGGTGACTGTCACAGCACAGGATGAGTATAAGCTGATCCGCCGTTTTGGAAAAGTAGAGCGTGTGATCAGTTCTCCCGGCATCAGCCTGAAGGTTCCATTTTTGGAAACGGCAGCAACACTTCCAAAACAGACCCTGCTTTATGACCTTTCACCATCAGATGTCATTACCAGGGATAAAAAAACGATGATCTGTGACAGCTATGTTCTTTGGCGGATCGAGGATCCTCTGAAATTTGCGCAGACATTGAATTCCTCTCTGGAAAGTGGGGAAAGCCGAATCAATACAGCAGTTTATAATTCCACAAAAAATGCCATCAGCAGTATGTCTCAGGATGAAGTAATTACCAGCCGTGACGGAGAATTATCAGAAATTGTTCTGAATTCTGTAAAAGATAATATGACACAGTATGGAATTAATCTTCTGGAATTTGAAACAAAGCAGTTGGATCTTCCGGATGATAACAAGGAAGCGGTATATGAACGAATGATCTCAGAACGCGACAATATTGCGGCAACTTATACCGCAGAAGGCAATTCTGAAGCGAAGGTTATCCGAAATACCACAGATAAAGAAATTGCAATTAAAATATCTGAGGCAGAGAAACAGGCGGAAATCCTGAAAGCAGAAGGAGAGCAGGAATACATGAAGATTTTGGCACAGGCCTATGGCGAAGAAGAACGCAGTGAATTTTATTCTTTCGTCCGCAGTCTTGATGCTCTTGAGAAATCCATGAGCGGAACGGATAAGACAGTGATTCTTTCTTCTGATTCACCGATTGCGCAGATTTTTAACGGAGAGTCGTAAAGCCGCTGTAAAGAGTGAGCAGTAATCCGTAAAGAAATATTTTTCCAGGAAAATCCAGCGGGATATTGACAAATATCAGGGAATAATTTAAAATTTCTGTAAACAAAAGTACGGAAAATAACAGAACAATTATTTTTTGAGTAAGCAGGATAAAGGGGTCAAACTTTTGGTTTGACCTTTTTTGTCAGTATCAGGGCAATTTTTGTAAAGGAGAAGCTTATGTATAAAAAAGAAATGGCAGAGTGTGCGCTGGGACGCAGGAAGGCACCGGTAGTTCTGAAGAATGGAGTAGTGCTTAACGTATTTTCCGGAGAATGGCTGAATGGGGATATTGCACTATACGGAGATACGATCCTGGGAGTTGGATCATATGAAGGAGAGGAAGAGTGGGATTTAGCGGGGAAATTTGTGGTTCCAGGATTTATTGATGCCCATCTTCATCTGGAATCGACACTTTTGAATCCATCCCAGCTGATCTGCCAGGCATTGAAGCATGGTACGACTACTTTTATTGTGGATCCCCATGAGGCTGCCAATGTTGCAGGTACGGACGGGATACAGTATATCATTGATGATGCATCCGGATGTGCGGCAAATGTATTTGTAATGATGCCGTCCTGTGTTCCGGCTGTTTCGTTTGAAAAAAATGGGGCGGTCATGCATGCGGAACAGATGGAGCCGATGATGAAGGATCCCCATATTCTGGGTCTTGGTGAGGTGATGGACGTCAGATCTGTCCTGGAGTGTGAACCGGAAATGATGAAGAAGCTGGAATTGTTCCGAAGAGAAGGGAGAGTGATGGATGGTCATGGAGGCGCACTCTCTGAAAAAGACGGAGCCTGTTATCGCCTTGCAGGTATTCGTACAGATCATGAATGCACGACTTATGAAGATGCAATCAGGGAGGCACGAAACGGCATTCACATTCTCATCCGGGAAGGAACAGCAGCCAGAAATCTGGAAGCCATTGTGAGGGGGATTTTGAATGATAGAATTTCCACAGATATGTTTTCCTTCTGTACAGATGACAAGCATATTGAAGATATTGCCGCCAATGGTCATATCAGCTGGAACATCCGGAAAGCCATCACGCTTGGAATGAAACCTGCGGATGCATATCGGATGGCTACCTGGAATTCAGCACGCTGTTACGGACTGGACAGACTTGGGGCAGTTGCACCGGGGTATCAGGCAGATCTGGTTATATTGGATGATGTGGAAAAAGTGCAGGTTTCGCAGGTTTTCCATAAGGGAATCCCTGTTACGGAGAACGGTCCTGCTTCCATGACCGTTCCGGAAAAGCTTCTGGATACCGTTCATATATCCTGGCCGGGACCGGAGGTATTTGATATGCCGATTTCCGGTGAAAAACAGCCAGTGATTCATATAATATCGGGGGAAATCCTCACAGATTTTTCTTTTGAAGAGGTGCCAGTTCATAACGGCAGATTCTGTCCGAATGAGAAATATCAGAAAATCCTGGTGTTTGAACGGCATCATGCTACCGGAATGGTTGGGAAGGGTATTCTGGAGGGATTTTCTATACATGGAGGTGCCATAGCCTCCACAGTAGGTCATGATTCTCATAATCTGATCGTAATCGGAGATGACGATGCCTCTATGGAGGATGCTCTTGAGGAACTGATCCGGTGCAGAGGCGGTTATACCATTGTGAGAAAAGGTCAGGAGCCTGTGACTCAGCCTCTGGAAATTATGGGACTGATGACAGCTCAGCCGCACGAAGAAGTGTCGGCAAATCTCGCCAGGATGCTGCTGCTTGCCCGTGACATGGGCGTTCCGGAGGGAATTGATCCTTTTATTACCATGTCATTTCTTGCTCTGCCGGTCATTCCAAGGGCAAGAATTACACCGGGAGGTGTTTATCTGGTTGAAAAATCCTGTTTCTGTAAAGAAGAGGAATACGAATAGATGGGAAAATACGCGGATTTGAAATCTAACAGGAGAAGTAACGAATGAAAGAACCGGTTATTGAAATGCGGAACATCACCAAGCGGTTTGGTGATGTAATAGCCAATGAAAATGTAAACCTGTCGCTTTATCCGGGAGAAATCCATGCATTGCTGGGGGAAAACGGGGCAGGGAAGAGTACTCTGATGAATGTTCTTACCGGAATTTACAGACCAAATTCCGGAGAAATATATTATCACGGAAAGAAAGTATCGATCAGATCACCGAAACAGGCGGTAGATATGGGGATTGGTATGGTGCATCAGCATTTCCGTCTGATCCCTCCCCTGTCTGTTGCAGAAAATGTGTTTCTTTATATGCCTGACTGCAAAAAAATTCTCCGGCAGAAGGAAATGGAAGAGGCAATCGATGCCTGTTCCAGAGAATTTCATCTGGATGTGGATGCATCGGTAAAAGTCTGGCAGCTCTCTGTAGGAGAACAGCAGCGAGTGGAGATTATCAAGCTTCTTTACCGTGGTGCGGATATTTTGATACTGGATGAACCTTCTGCGGTACTCACTGCACAGGAAGCAGTGGAAATGTTCAAGGTACTCCGGAAAATGGCAGACAGTGGAAAGAGTGTGATTATTATCTCCCACAAAATGAACGAAGTCATGCAGAATGCGGACAGAATTACTGTACTGAAAGGCGGCAGGGTGGAAGATACCATGGAAGCAGCGGATGCGACCATTGACCGTCTTACGAGGGCGGTAGTGGGAGACCGGGAATTTGTGCCTCAGGTACGGCAGAACCGTACGTTTACGGAAGAAATTGTTCTTCAGGCTGAGGGCTTGTCTGTCAAAAATGACAAAGGGCTGGAGGCAGTCAGAAATGTTTCCTTTACGATTCATGCCGGCGAAATATTTGGTATTGCCGGTGTTGCAGGAAACGGTCAGAAAGAGCTTACAGAGGCAATAGCAGGGCTTCGTAAAATTCAGAAGGGTAAGGTTACGGTAAATGGAGAAGACCTTACTTCCCTTAGCGTTCGAAAGCATATTGACAAGGGTGTATCGTTTATTCCGGAAGACCGTCTTTCCATGGGACTTGTCCCTTCACTGGATATGGCGGAAAACATGATTCTCAAACATTTCGGTTCGGAAAAATTCAGCCGCAGGGGAATCCTGAAAAAGAAAGTAATGGATGAGACAGCGGCTTCTTATATCGAACGTTATGATATTAAGACAGCTGGCATTCATTCTCCGGTAGGTCTGATGTCCGGCGGTAATCAGCAGAAGCTTTTGATCGCAAGAGAGGTAAACGGGAATCCATCGCTTCTGGTGGCGTCTTACCCGGTACGAGGACTGGACATCGGGGCTACGGAAGCAATTCATAAGATTCTCCTGGAGGAAAGTGCCAAAGGAACAGCCATTCTTCTGGTTTCAGAGGAATTGGACGAAATTTTCCAGATGGCAGACAGAATCGGCGTTATGTGTGACGGAAACATGATGGCTGTTCTTGACCGGGAAAGTGCAGATTACGAAACCATAGGAAAATTGATGTCAGGAGAACAATTATGAAAAAGATACGGTTAGAGAAAAAAACGACCAGTTCGGGATTTTCCGTCTTTTTGAATTCCGTTCTGTTTACTGGTGTGGCACTGGTATTCTGTGCATTTATCATTGCTGCCGTAGGATTTAATCCTATAGAAGTTTATGCGAAAATGTTCCGTAAGGCATTTTTATCCATGAGAGGCATCCGCAAAGCGATTGAATCCGGACTGCCGCTGATGCTTTGCGGACTTGGCGTGTCTATCGCTTTTCGTATGAATCTGAATAATATCGGGGCAGAGGGACAATATGCCGTAGGAGCTATTTTTGGTGCCGCTTATGTTTTGTACGGTCCGGAACTTCCGCGAGTACCGGGAATGGTCATGCTTGCTCTGTGCTGTTTCGCAGGTGGGGCACTTTGGGCACTTTTGTGTGCGGTTCCAAAAGCATTCTGGGGTGTTGATGAGAGTATTACGACACTGATGCTGAATTATGTGGCTTTGATCCTTTTGAGTTATCTTTGCCTGGGACCGTGGAAGGCCAAGGGACAGAATGTTGGCCAGACAGAGAAAATACCGGAAATTTTTGAAATACCGGAAATACCGGGGCTGGAGATCAGCCTGGCGTTTCCTGTGGTGACTCTCATTGCCCTGCTTCTGTTTTTCTTTTACCGGTGTACGACCAGCGGTTACCAGATTAATGTGATCGGTAAGAGCCTGACTGCAGCCAGGTATGCCGGAATCAATATCCGCAAAAATATCCTTCTGGTTCTGGGCTTAAGCGGTGGACTTGCCGGTCTGGCAGGATTTGTACAGTATGCGGCGGTGACCGGGCGTGTACAGGAAAATATGCCCAATAATGCGGGTTATACAGGAATCGTTATCGCATATCTGAGCCGCTTTAACCCGATCGTGGTGATTATTGTGTCAGTCCTGTTTGCCGGACTGCAGAACAGCAGTGCAACGGTACAGGTCATGGGAGTTCCGGCACAGATCGCAACGATGATTCAGGGAGCAATTATGATCATCGTGATTGCAGGGGACTTTTTTCAGAGATATAAAATTGTATTTGCGGAGAAAGGAGGGAAAGCATCATGAATCTGATTATTTCAATTCTTTCAGGTGCCATTGTTTATGCGGTGTCTGTGATGTATGCAGGAATAGGAGAGACATTTTCTGAACGCGCGGGAATCATGAATCTTGGTGTGGAGGGCATTATGCTCATGGGAGCAGTGGCCGGTTATATTACTGCTGTCAATACGCAGAATCTGGCGCTTTCTTTTCTCGTCGTGCTTCTGACTGGTGCTGCTTTTGGTCTGGTGTTTGCGTTTCTGACTGTGACACTGCAGGCAGATCAGACGGTGTGCGGTATGGCGATGCTGACTTTCGGAACAGGTCTCAGCGGATTTCTCGGCAAGGATGTGACGGGGGTAGCCGCGAATCTTAAGTTTCAGACGATGCCGATCCCGCTGCTGAAGGAGATTCCGGTGATCGGACCGATCTTCTTTCAGCAGAACCTGCTGGTATATGCAATGTATGTGATCGTGCCGTTATCTCTCTTTTATATATACAGGACAAAATACGGATTGTATCTCCGGGCTTTGGGAGAAAACCCGGCAGCGCTGGATTCCGCAGGTATGAATATTTTTGCCATGCGTTATGCGTATGTGATTCTGGGATGTGCGATGATTGCTGTCAGCGGGGCATGCGTAACACTTGCGAACACAAATTTCTGGAGTCCTGGAATGACAGCCGGAAAAGGATGGATTGCATTTGCTCTGGTTGCTTTTTCCTCTTGGAATCCACTGAAGCTGACACTGGGAGCATTGCTGTTCGGGTTTATCAGCTGTCTTGGAAGTAATCTGCAGATTTATTTTCCAGGTGTGCCGACAGAAATCTTCAGTGCAATGCCTTACATTGCTACGATTATTGCATTTATTCTTGCCACGGGAAATTTCAGGAAAGTTCATACAGCACAGCCGGCTGCTCTCTGTAAGCCGTATGACCGTGAGAACCGTTAAGTGTAAATACAGGTTCTGCTCATTGTACAGGTTTCCAATGAGAACTGCAGGGAGCAGAAGTTTGGAAGTGAACTTCCAAATCTACCATTATTGACGCAGCAAGTGCGTCAGGAAAGATGAAAAATGTGCATATCCGGCAAATGCCGGCTGCTGTCCGCCCTGAAGCGTATTTGAAAACTGTAGGAAAGCAATTTTCAAATATGATCTGAGCGGACGGGAACAGCTCTGGATCTTTTCCTGCAGATTCTGCAGGACAGGGAGCAGGGATGTTCTGACCAATATATACACACTATGCAAAGGAGAAAAACAACATGAAAAAAACAACAATCAGCTTTTTAACAGCAGCATCTGTACTGACTATGTGTGCAGTACCTGTATCCGCATCAGAGCCGATGGATGTCAGTGAACTGATCGTAGGAGAACTTCACTATTCTGTTGCTGAGGATGGTGGATTTGCTCAGGCACTTCATGCCGGTGTGGTAGAAGCTTGTGAAAATCTTGGGATTGATACGGAGACCAATCTTCTGACCATGGAAGAAATTTCAGAAGAAGATCCTGCTCTGATCGAATCAGCAGTAGAAGAACTGGTGGACAGCGGAGCAAATATTATTTTCGGATGTTCTACAGGATATGCAGGAGTGCTGGCAGAACTTCAGGAAGAATTCCCGGAAGTGGTTTTTGCACAGTATAACAATGATGTTTATGAGAATATCGTAGAATTCCAGATTCGCGGTTATGAAGGTATGTTCCAGGCAGGATACCTCTGTGCACTGATGAATGAAGGCTCCAATGAGCTTGGATTTGAGGCAAGTATGGATGATGCGTCTGTAAGAACTGCAATCAACTCGTTTGCACTTGGCGCGAAATATGCGAACCCGGATGCAACGGTTCAGGTAGTATGGGCTGACAGCTGGTATGACCTTGATATTGAGGCAAACAATGCGAAAACCCTGATTGACAGCGGTATCAAATATATGGGTATGGAAGCTTCTTCACCGGCAGTTCCGCAGACCTGTGAAGCAAACGGTGCGTACTGCGTCGGATATAATGTTGACATGGAAGCATCTGCACCAGGTGCAGTTATGACCTCCTTTGTATGGAACTGGACACCTATTTTCCAGGATATCATTCAGAAGACTGCAGACGGAACCATCGATATTTCCGCAGATTATTATGAAGGCGGAGAATGTTCCGCACTTGCTGACTTTAATTCTGAATTAGTTCCGGAAGAAATCCAGCAGAAAGTTTTGGAAGTAAAAGATAAAATTGCCAGCGGTGAGATTGTTGTTTATGCAGGAGAACTGAAGGATGATGAAGGAAATGTTCTCGTTGCAGATGGCGAAACCATGGCGGATGAAGAGATTCTTGCGCAGGATTTCTTTGTTGAAAACGTTAAAGGTGGAAAATAAGTATGGATTATAAGAAATTTTTAGAGCTGTACCAGAGAGGTCAGACCGGTAAAAAGGTATCCAAAGAAGACTGGGATATGGAGTATATTGTGGATACCATGCTGGATTATAAGGATGAATATGATTTTTCCTGGGATAAGCAGGTTATCATTCCGGAGGATGAAGAGCTCTTTCAGAAGATGTTTGAGGCAGCAAAAAGACTGATCCTGGAAATCGGTATTTATAATCTTTCCACAGAGAGGGTGATTTCTTTTACAGAGGAAGAAATTGAGGAAGGAATCCGAAATATGAAAACCTCTCTGACCATGGGAGAAGGAAAAGATGCGGTTACTCTTGTGGCTCGTAAGATCGAGGATGAAAGGGAACCGGTGATCTGGGCCGGAAATCCGGGATGCCCGACACCGGAGCGGTTGTATCTGCCGATAATCCGCAGTGTTGCCAAAGAACCGCTCATTGATCTTCTGACCTGCGGTTCTCTGGTGGATGTTGATGGTTATCCTGTGAGAAACGGTGAAGTGACAGAAGTTTTTGCAGTACGAAGAGAACTCCAGTATCTTCACAGCGCGCTGAAAGAAGTGGGCCGTGAAGGGATGGGGCTTCTGGCTGCGGAGAGTGCAGTTACCGAGATTGGTGATTTTGCGGCATCTTATGACAGGGCACTGCGTCCATGCGATTCTCACCTTGTAGCAACGTTTAATGAATTGATGATTGACAACGGCAATCTGCTCCGTGCAGCAAATTCCTTTGATTATGGAATGAAAAATGCTTCTCTTGCCTGCACAATGGTTGGAGGTCTCGGAGGAGATGCTCCGGGGGCTACGGTTGTTATGATCGCATCAATCCTTGCTGCAAATCTGATCTGCAATGCGGATTATCATCTCTGCCACCCGATTCATATTTCGGATGTGGCTACCACTGCACGTGGATGTCTGTGGCTTCAGGCAGTTCTCTGTCAGACATTTGCTACACAGGCACCTGCCATTATTGTATGTGATCTGTGGCCGGCCAGCGGTGCCATGACAAAAGAACTTCTTTATGAAGTAGCTGCCAATGCCATCGTAGTAACTGTCTGCGGCGGTCATCTGGAAGGGATTGGTGCTGCCAACGGAAACGCTCCTCATGGAACCGGTCTGGAGATCCGTCTGATGGCGGAAGTCGGAAAGGCTGTTGCAAGGCAGCATATGACCCGTTCCAAAGCCAATGAAATCGTTCTGAAGCTGCTGGAAAAATATGAACCCGTTTTCCAGAAAGAGGGCGGCAATCCTGGAGTTCCTTTTGACGAAGCATACGATATGGAGACGATTACACCTCTTCCGGAATGGGAGCGTATGTATGAGGAAGTAAAAGAAGAGCTGTCAGAGATGGGAATTCAGTTTTTGGAATGATATTGTGATGATAAAAAAATATATATAAAGAAATCCCAAAAAATGCTTGCAATTTGCAAATGTTGGTGCTAAACTATAATGCGGACGCGCTTTGGAACGACAGGAGTGCGTCCGAAACTGCAGATTCAATGCCTATACTACGGAAGGAGGATTTCCAGTGAAAGTAAGATCATCTGTAAAGCCGATCTGCGAAAAATGCAAGATCATCAAAAGAAAAGGATCTATCAGAGTAATCTGTGAAAATCCAAAACACAAACAGCGTCAGGGTTGATCCTTAACAGTTTGTGGAACGTGCGGCTGCAGTAGGAAACGCCCGGATGGGTTGTTCCGACTGTTTTTTATAATTTTTTTCATAAAAATTAAAGCATGTATTGCCTAATACCGAGAGGCAGACGGTCCATAAGACCGCGAAAGATTCGGAAAGGCCGCCAAACGCCAACAGCGGCTGGGTGTTTTACCGAGGCACCCCAATTAGGAACTTAAAGATCGAAAGCGGCGGCAGAGGCACCCCATTTCACCTTGTACATATTGTGCAAGTGGTGCACGGAACGCAGGACTTTCAGGAAAGAAAATGGAGGAATCAGTACATGGCTCGTATAGCTGGTATCGACTTACCAAGAGAAAAACGTATCGAAATCGGTCTTACCTATATCTATGGGATTGGAAGACCAAGCGCAGACAAAATCCTTGAACAGGCAAATGTAAATCCGGACACTCGTGTCAGAGATTTAACAGACGATGAAGTGAAGAGAATCAGTGCTGTCATTGATGAGACAATGATGGTAGAAGGTGACCTTCGCCGTGAAATCGCCATGAACATTAAGAGACTGCAGGAAATCGGATGCTACAGAGGAATCCGTCATCGTAAAGGACTTCCTGTTCGTGGTCAGAAGACCAAGACCAATGCAAGAACCCGCAAAGGTCCGAAGAGAACGGTAGCTAATAAGAAGAAATAATTTGAAACTTATAAATGATAGAACAACAAGGAAAGTGTAGGTTAGTTTTAAAATGGCAAAAGCAACCAAAAAAGTTACGACAAAGCGTCGTGTCAAGAAAAACGTTGAACACGGACAGGCACACATCCAGTCTTCTTTTAACAATACAATTGTTACACTGACTGACAACGAAGGAAACGCTCTCTCATGGGCAAGTGCCGGCGGTCTGGGATTTAGAGGTTCAAGGAAATCTACCCCTTATGCAGCACAGATGGCAGCAGAGACTGCAACAAAAGCTGCTCTGATTCATGGTTTAAAAACTGTTGACGTTATGGTTAAAGGACCAGGCTCCGGACGTGAAGCTGCGATCCGTGCCCTTCAGGCATGCGGTCTCGAAGTAACCAGCATCCGTGACGTAACACCGGTACCACATAACGGTTGTCGTCCACCAAAACGCAGAAGAGTCTAATTTAGGAGGTAGCACAAGATGGCAGTAGATAGAACCCCTGTCCTGAAAAGATGCAGATCCCTTGGCCTGGATCCGATTTATTTAGGAATTGATAAAAAATCCACAAGACAGTTAAAACGTGCAAACAGAAAAGTTTCTGAGTACGGTTTACAGTTAAGAGAAAAACAGAAAGCAAAATTCATCTACGGAGTACTGGAAAAACCTTTCCGTAATTACTATAAAAAAGCTGACAGAATGCCTGGCCAGACTGGTGAAAACCTGATGGTTATGCTGGAAACAAGACTTGACAATGTAATTTTCCGTATGGGATTTGCAAGAACAAGAAAAGAAGCTCGTCAGATCGTTGACCACAAACACGTACTGGTAAACGGCAAATGTGTAAACATTCCGTCTTACCTTGTAAAAGCTGGCGATACTGTTGAAATCAAAGAAAAATGCAAAGGTTCTGAAAGATACAAAGGAATTCTGGAAGTAACAGCAGGAAGACTGGTTCCGGAATGGCTGGATGTAAATCAGGAAGCATTAAGCGGAACTGTTAAGGAACTTCCTCGCAGAGAAGCAATTGATGTTCCTGTAAACGAGATGCTTATCGTCGAGTTGTACTCCAAATAAAGCATAAAGTGAATGCCTGCTTGTGCAGGCATTCTTATAAAATAATACCCTCAAACGTTGATAAACCCAGAAGGAGGGAACCTTATAGTGTTTGATTTTAATAAACCTAAAATCGAAATTACCGAGATATCTGAAGATAAAAAATTCGGAAGATTCGTTGTAGAGCCTCTTGAAAGAGGTTATGGAACCACACTGGGAAATTCTCTCAGAAGAATTATGCTGTCTTCCCTGCCTGGAGCTGCAGTAAGCCAGGTGAAAATCGATGGAGTACTTCATGAATTCAGTCCGATTCCGGGAGTGAAGGAAGATGTTACGGAAATCATCATGAATCTGAAGAATCTTGCAATCAAGAATACCAGCAGTGATAATGAACCGAAGACCGCATACATTGAGTGTGAGGGCAAAGGTGTGGTTACCGCGGCAGATATTCAGGCTGATCAGGACATTGAAATCATGAATCCGGATCAGGTGATTGCTACCCTGAACGGTGGCAAAGACTGCAGACTTGCAATGGAGCTGACGATTACCAAGGGACGCGGATATGTAAGTGCTGATAAAGGCAAATCAGAAGATATGCCGATCGGTGTGATTGCAGTTGATGCAATTTATACTCCGGTAGATAGAGTAAACATGATTGTTGAAAATACCCGAGTTGGACAGGTGACCGATTTCGATAAGCTGACACTGGATGTATATACCAATGGTACACTGGATCCGGATGAAGCAGTAAGCCTTGCGGCAAAAGTATTAAGCGAGCATTTGAGCCTTTTCATTGATCTTTCCGAAAATGCAAAAACTGCAGAAGTTATGATCGAGAAAGAAGACAATGAAAAAGAAAAAGTTCTGGAAATGAGCATTGATGAGCTTGAGCTGTCTGTTCGTTCCTATAACTGCCTGAAGAGAGCTGGTATTAATACTGTTGAAGAATTGTGCAACAAGACTTCTGATGACATGATGAAGGTTCGTAACCTGGGCCGTAAATCATTGGAAGAAGTTCTTGCCAAGCTCAAAGAGCTGGGCTTGCAGTTACAGCCTGCAGAAGAATAATCGTTATTGCACAGTAGCGAATAATTTTCATAAGGAAAGCAAAAGAATATGAGTGGGGATGCCAAAGCAGCAAGCCAGTAAGACCGAACAAGCATGACCTGCTGTCCCACAGATGGAGGAAAATAACATGGCAAAATATAGAAAATTAAGCAGAACAGCTGATCAGAGAAAAGCATTACTCAGAAACCAGGTAACAAACCTTCTGTATCATGGAAAAATTGTTACAACTGAGCAGAAAGCCAAAGAAATTCGCAAGATTGCTGAAGGCATGATCGCTATGGCTGTTCGTGAAAGAGATAACTTTGAAACCGTTACTGTAACCGCTAAAGTTGCTCGCAAAGATGCTGAAGGCAAGAGAGTAAAAGAAGTGGTTGACGGTAAGAAGAAAACTGTATACGATGAAGTTCAGAAAGAAATCACAAAAGATGCTCCTTCCAGACTTCATGCACGTCGTCAGATGGCAAAAGTTTTCTATCCTGTAAAAGAAGTTCCTACAAAGGGCGCTGGCAGAAAGAAAAATACCAAAGACGTTGATATGGTTAAGAAGATGTTCGAGGAAATTGCACCGAAATACGCTAACCGTAATGGTGGATACACCAGAATCGTTAAGATTGGACAGCGTAAAGGTGACGGCGCAATGGAAGTTTTAATTGAATTAGTATAATTCATGATAAGCAGGGGGATATTTACAGAAATGTAGATATCCTCTTTTTATATGTGTCGGAAAATGTTTCACTTTTGGAGAAGGGTTGCGGCTGTTTATGGGAAGCTTTTCAGACAAATCCTGCGTATAAGGTTGATTATTCGGCAGAATTATCGTAAAATCGTGTTATGCGGCTGCAGGAAGATGTTATGGTCAGTTGAAAACTGTCATGCGAGTGCGGTTATGTTTAGAGGAAGAGAGGAACTGGCATGTTTTGGCAGAATTCATGCCGGAAAACAAAAATGAGCAGAAAAAAAAGAAAGACGAAACGACGGGGGAAGCTGTGGGTCAGACTCGGACTGATTCTGCTGGATCTTCTGGTTCTGGGGCTTCTGATTCTGGCTATCCAGTCATTTTATGCCATGTCAAGAAAGAAACAGGAGGCTGGAAACTTTTCCTGGGATCATTATCAGTCGGTTGTTCATGCATTGGGCGGCATGGATGGGAAAACATATCTGAACTGTAAAGAAGGCTTCGAGTATTATTACGAGCAGGGAGCCCGCCTGTTTGAAGTAGATCTGACACAGACCGCTGATGGTGTATGGGTCTGCAGGCATGACTGGGAAGACTGCATGGAACAGTGGGAAGGTGACGGCAAAAAAGTTCTGATGTCCGGAGATTTTAAGAATACTGCCATTTACGGTGAATATACTCCCCTTACACTGGAAGATCTTCTGCGTCTTTTGAAAAAATATCCGGATGCATATGTGATCATTGACTGCGGTGGATACGAATCCAGAAATTCCAAAAATACTTACAGTGATTTCAAAGCATTTGCGGAAATTGCCAGAGCTGCCGGGGCAGATTCTGTGATGGGGCAGATGATTCCGGAAATTTATAACACTAAAATGTATGATGCACTGGAAAAAGTCAATCATTTTCCGTCCTATATGTACTCCCTCTGGCAGGAATATTCTGTAAAAAAATTGAAAAAGATTGCAGAATACTGTAAAGAGACAGGAATCCCGACAGTAACAATCAACAGGGAATACTGGACAGAGGAGATTCAGGAAATCTTTGATGAGCAGGGGATTCGGGTGTTTGTTTATACAGTCAATGATCAAGCAGAAGCTGAGAAATATCTGAAAGCCGGTGCAGCCGGAATTTGTACAGATACGCTTCTGGAAGAGAAAACGAGCTCCTGACGGAAAGGAAAACAGAAATGAAGATAAGAAAACTCGCAGCAATCTGGGCTGCCAAAGCCGCTGGCTTCGTCTGCAGAAAAATGGGACGCCAGGGTGTTACCTGGGCTGGACAGATTGCTCAGAAAATATATCCGCCTATTCTGGAAGAACTTGCTTCGGAGGTGCGGAAAAAGACATTTGTCGTATGCGGAACAAATGGAAAGACAACTACCAATAACCTGCTGTGTGCTGCTCTTGAGGCGGAAGGCCAGAAGGTCATCTGTAATCACACAGGGTCTAATATGATCAATGGAGTCGTGGCTGCCTATGTACTGGCTGCAGGACTGAATGGACATATTGATGCGGATTATGCCTGTATTGAGGCGGATGAGGCATCTACACGCTATATATTTCCGGCCATTCATCCGGATTTTATGGTAATGACGAATCTTTTCCGGGATCAGCTTGACCGGTATGGTGAAATTGATATTACCATGAATATTCTGGAAGAGATGATCCGGAAGGTACCAGGAATGAAAGTAATTGTAAATGGAGACGATGCATTGTCCGCTTATCTTGCCATGGACAGTGGAAATCCATTTGCTTCTTATGGAATCAGTAATCCTGTGATGAAAAATGAAACCAATGAGATCCGTGAGGGAAGATTCTGTAAAAAATGCGGAGCAAGACTTTCCTACCGCTTTTATCATTACAGTCAGCTTGGAGATTATGAATGCCCAGAATGCGGTTTTAAACGTCCTCGGCCGGATTTTGATGCATATGACGTAAAAGTGGGAGATCAGATTTCTTTCCGAGTGGAAGACAAACTGATTGCAGCCAATTATAAGGGATTTTATAATGTTTATAATATTCTGGCTGCTTACGCTGGTGTGAGGACAGCGGGCTTTTCCGGGGAACATTTCAATGAAATGCTGAAAAAATTTAATCCGGAGAATGGAAGAATGGAGCAGTTCCGTATTCAGGGGACAGGAATCGTATTGAATCTTGCCAAAAATCCGGCAGGATTTAATCAGAACATTACTGCGGTCATGCAGGATCCGGCACCGAAGGATGTGATTATTGCCATCAATGATAATGCACAGGATGGAATTGATATTTCCTGGCTCTGGGATGTGGATTTTGACCGGTTCCGGGAGGAAAGCATTCAATCCATCACAGTGAGCGGAATCCGTTGTCAGGATATGAGGCTGCGCCTGAAATACGTGGATATTCCTTCTATCCTGGAATCTGATGTGGAAAAAGCAATCCGCAGCCGCATTCAGGACGGAACCGGGAATCTTTATGTACTTGTCAATTATACGGCGCTTTTCAGCACCAGAAATATACTGAAAAAGCTGGAGGGTGAACTGAAATGAAAATTACCATAGGACATTTATATCCGGATCTCCTGAATCTTTACGGAGACAGAGGAAACATCCAGTGCCTGATGAGAAGATGCCAGTGGAGAGGGATTGAAGCAGAAACAATTGCGTTCGAACTCAACGATACCATTGATTTTTCCAGACTGGATATTGTTCTGCTGGGAGGCGGATCAGACAGGGAACAGATGCTGGTATGTGAGAAATTAAAGGAAATCCAGAAAGATTTCAAGGCATACGTAGAAGATGACGGCGTTGTGATTGCCATCTGCGGCGGATATCAGCTGCTGGGCAGTTATTACAAAACGGATCAGGGTATGATTACCGGACTGGATCTGGTGGATCTGTATACAGAACAGGGAGAAGGGCGCCTGATCAGCAATATTATTCTTCAGAGTGATCTTTTTGAGATGCCTATCGTGGGATTTGAAAATCATGGCGGCCGTACCTGCATCAACAACTGTAAACCATTGGGAAAAGTTCTGTACGGATCCGGAAATGACGGTAAAACAGGCTATGAAGGGGTTGTATATAAAAATGTGATCGGAACTTATCTGCATGGTCCTCTTCTTCCCAAAAACCCGCAGCTTGCGGACTGGCTGATTTTACATGCACTTCAGAAAAAATATGGCAGTGATGTGGAGCTTCCTCCGTTGGATGACAGAGAGGAAAAAGAAGCGAACGAATATATCTGTCGGAGATTCTTGAAATAATACTTGCATTCGACGACTGCGGAATGTATAATGACGGTAGATAAAATACTGCGGCGGTTTCATTTTTATCATGCATTATGATGAGAAGAAAGCTGACCGTACAGGAAAAAATGAGGTGAATAAATATGCAGAAATATGTATGTGGCCCATGTGGCTATGAGTATGATCCTGAGGTAGGAGATCCGGATAACGGTATTGCACCGGGAACAGCATTTGAAGATCTCCCGGAAGATTGGGTTTGCCCAATCTGTGGAGTTGGTAAGGATGAGTTTGAACCGGCAGAATAAAAGCCGGTTACGAAGGTGCCGAAAGCAGATCAGCTTTTGACACCTTTCTTTTTCACATAAGAAGATACGGACGCTGTACAGAATTTACAGTAAATAAGGGGAGAAGTATGGCTAAATCGCATAATCAGAAAGCTAAGATCTTATATTTGGCACGGATGCTGCGTGAATCTGGGGAGAATCACGTACTATCCATGCAGGATATTCTTGCCGGCCTGACAGAATATGGTATTCAGGCAGAACGCAAGAGCATTTATGATGATATGGAAACGCTTCGGGATTTTGGTATGGATGTAAGATTCAAAAGAGGCAGACCTGGCGGGTATTATCTGGCAGGTCAGACAGAGGCGAATGGGAAATCTTCAGAAACAAAGAATTCCGAAGGGAATATTTTTGATTCAGACAGAGAGAGATGGAAATTCTCCATGGGGGAAACTACAGGGGAGAAACCGATGAAGCTTCTCTGCAGCAGTCGCATGGAGACAGAAGTGAAATTATTCTTTGGCGATGATGCGGAATACAAAGACAAAGGACAGGGATTTTTTACTGTGACAGCGAAACAGCTGGGAAATCCTCAGTTTTTTGGCTGGCTGACAGCCATGGGCAGAGAAGTACATATTGTAAAACCGAAAAAATTAGCACAGGCCTATCGTGATTATCTGAAAAGTCTTGCAAAAGAATATAAAGGTATCTAGAAAGGATATGGAAGCATGAAAAAAAACACCGTAGGAATACTGCTGGGAATGACGCTTGCTGCTGCATTCTTTGCCGGATGCGGCAGTAATGAAGCTACGGAAACTGCAAATGAGAGTGCAGAACTGGAACAGGCGGGAGAAGGAGAGAGCCCGGATACAGAGGTGACGGAAGAAACGGAAGAATCCGATGCAGAAGAGGAATCTGGCCAGGAAGCAGGAAATACGGAGGATGAGGAAGAACCGGAGGAGCCTGCTGTCAGAGTAGGGGTACTTCTTCCTGATTCCGATGAAGGTACATGGTTTTCGGATGGACAGGAACTCCAAGCCGATCTGGAGGCTTTCGGATATGAAGCAGAACTTGTTTTTGCAGAAGGAGATTGTGAGAAGCAGATTACGCAGATTGAGGATATGATTAGCGAAGAAATTCCTGCCCTGATTATTACTCCGGTGGATGAATACGGACTGACAGAAATTCTTTCTGAAACAAAAGAAAAAGGAATTTATGTATTTTCTTATGATAAGCTGATCCGTGACACAGCAGGAGTGAATTATTATACTACATTCAGCGGACGTTCTATTGGAAAGATGATTGCAAAGGAAATTGTCAAAGAACAGGAGCTGGATAAAGTAAAAGAAGCCGGTGAATCCAGAACGATAGAATTTCTGATGGGATCACTGGATGATTCTCAGGCGCTGTTTTTGTACAATGGGGTAATGGAAATTCTTCAGCCATATCTGGATGACGGTACTCTTGTATGCCGTTCAGGACAGACTTCCTTTGAAGATACGGGAATTCTGCGATGGGGACGTGAGAGAGCAGAGAAGAGAATACAGTCTATTTTGGATGAATTTTATCAGGATACAGAACTTCCGGATATTATTTGTACAGGATTTGACGATGCAGCATGCGGAGCAGCAGATGTTCTGGAAGAGCGGGGATTTGTTCCGTCGGATGAATACTGGCCGATGATCACAGGATGCGGATGTGAAATAGATGCAGTTCGCTATCTGGTTCAGGGGAAAATTTCCTGCAGTATTTTCATGAACCGCAGTAACCTGGCAGAAAAATGTGTCGAAATGGTGGATACCTGCCTGAAGGGAGAGAAGCCGGAGACCAATGATTATCAGGAATATGATAATGGCAAAAAAATCATAAGTACCTATCTGTGTGATGCCCAGCTGATCAATGAGGGAAATTATGAATCTCTGATCGACAGTGGTTATTATCAGAGTGAAGAAATCCTTCCTGAAGCAGAAGGGGAGAACGGAGATATGGAGACATCCGGTGATTCTGAAGAAACAGGTGAACAGGAACCTGCGGGAGAACAGGAAAACGTCGGTACAGATGAGAAACAGATGGATTCTGAGAATACAGAAGGGAATCCTTCAAAAGAAATTCCCGAAGATTCGATTCTGTCAATTCTTGGAAATACCAGAGAGGGTCTGTGATCATTGATAACTGCCAGAAAAGTGTTGTAATCATTTCTGAGTAACATGGAAGAATTGTGATGCAGTGATTATTGGGATAGAACCGTGATTATGGATGATTTTCAGAGAAAACGATAAATGAAAAGGACACCGGACAGATGATAGTCTGTAGGTTCTTTCTGAGTTTTGGGTATCGTCAATGAAAAGCAGGTATGAGAATACCTGCTTTTTCTATGAGTGTATAAGGACCCTTTTTCTATGAGGCTTTATAAAAAAGAATTCCGCAATGTTCCTTAGAGATCAGGAATCCGGCACTATTCACGGAATGTGAGGGAATCATCACTCATGGATTCAATGATGGCAAGGGACTCCAGACGGATTCCCATATTCCGGATGCGATCGCCGCCTTCCTGAAAACCTTTTTCGATAACAATACCTGCACCTTCCAATGTTGCACCGGATTCCCGCGCAATGTCGATCAGTCCGAGAAGGGCGCATCCATTGGCAAGAAAATCGTCAATGAGAAGTACATGATCTTCAGGACCGAGGAATTTTTTTGACAGAATTACATCGTATACTTTTTTGTGGGTAAACGACTGGACTTTCGTGCGGTACATTTCTCCGTCCAGATTTACACTCTGCGCTTTTTTTGCAAAAACAACGGGAACATGGAAATACTGAGCGGCAATACAGGCAATACCGATGCCGGAAGCTTCGATTGTGAGGATTTTGGTGATCGGACAGTCGGAAAAGCGGGATTTGAACTCTTTGCCGATTTCATTGATGAGATCAATGTCCATCTGATGATTCAGAAAACTGTCTACTTTTAAAACATTGCCCGGTTTGACCGTGCCGTCTTTCAGAATTCTTTCTTTTAAGAGCTGCATGACTTTTCTCTCCTTTGATTGATATGCTTGAAGTTGAATTGTATTCTATGATACGATATTCTTTGATTGAGTGCAATTACTTTTTTTGACAAAATAACATAAAAAATTTATAATATTTTAACAGAAGAGTGTTAATGCTCAGAGAGTAAAGGACGAAAAGAATAAAGAACTTAAAAATAAGCAAAGAGTTCAATAAACAAAGCGCAAAAAGTTAAGAGAATAAAAAACACAGGAAATAAGAAACAGGGAAATGGAGGGTATATGCTGTAATGAAAGAATATGAGGTAATCTGGGAAATTTTTAATAAATGTCCCCGCAATCAGATGAGAGATGTTTTTGTAGAAGAAATTGAGATTGAGGATCCGGAGGCTTATATCAGGGAGAAATTTAAGGGAAAAAAAGTTTCCTATGAACAGACAATACTGGCAGACGGGACGATTATATTTGATATCGTAACATCAGAAATTAAACAGCGATGTTCCTTTACAGAGATTTGACTTGTGTGTTATAATAAGCTTTACGCAATATAGAATAGAACGGAAAGAAAGTCGGTAAGGAGGCTGTTATGGACGAAAAAGAAACCAAAGAGACACATGTACATGTTCTTGAAGACGGAACAGTGATCACGCATTCGCATGGAGAACATGGACATCATCACAGTCATGCGCAGACCAAGGCTGTACTGAACCGGCTTTCCAGAGCAATCGGTCATCTGGAATCCATCCGCCGTATGGTGGAGGCCGGACGTGACTGCAGTGAAGTACTGATCCAGCTTTCCGCGGTTAAATCCGCAATCAATAATACAGGCAAGATAATTCTTCAGGATCATATCGAGCATTGTATTGTGGATGCCGTGGAGCACGGTGACAAGGATGCCATTAAGGAACTGGAGAGGGCTATCGACCGTTTTATGAAATAGATCAAAGGAGAGATATCATGGCAAAAGAATGCAACAGCACAACATGTAACAAATCCAGCTGTGAGGGATGTGAAAAAAAGAACAATCCTCAGAGCATGCAGGAGGCAATGAATGCTTTCTCAAATGTAAAACACGTGATCGGAGTAGTAAGCGGCAAGGGCGGCGTAGGCAAATCTTTCGTAACGGCATCTCTTGCGAACCGCATGGCTGCAAAAGGATATAAAGTCGGTATTCTGGATGCGGATATTACCGGACCATCCATTCCTAAAATGTACGGTCTCAAAGGCGCAGCCAATGCCAATGATGATGGAATCATCCCGATGGAGACCAGAAACGGAATCAAAGTAATGTCCATTAATCTTCTTCTTCCTACTGAGGAAACCCCGGTCATCTGGAGAGGACCGATCCTCGCAAATATGGTGAAACAGTTCTGGACAGATGTCATCTGGGGAGATATCGATTATCTGTTTGTCGATATGCCTCCGGGAACCGGTGATGTTCCGCTGACCGCTTTTCAGTCTCTTCCTCTGAACGGAATTGTCATTGTAAGCTCTCCGCAGGATCTTGTAAGAATGATCGTCAGAAAAGCCTACAACATGGCTGAGATGATGAAGATTCCGGTACTTGGTATCGTGGAGAACTACAGTTATGTGAAATGTCCGGACTGCGGCAAAGAGATCAAAGTCTTTGGAGAAAGCCATATTGATGAAATAGCAGCAGAACTGAAGGTACCGGTACTGGGCAAAATGCCGATTGATGTATCCTACGCACAGAAAGCGGATGCCGGTGAATTTGATGAAATCCTGAATGCATATATTGAGGCTGCCGATGCAGTGATGCCTCAGTAATCACAATGCCGGAGCGTGTTGGAAAATGCATTTTCGCCATCTGCATGCTCGGAAGTGTGCAAGAAAATGCATTTCCGCTATCTGTATACTTTAATCCGCCTCATGGAAATATTCCAGAAAACGTGCTGCCGCCTGACTGAGCGGCAGCATTTCCTGTTTTACAATAACCAGTTTTCTTTTGGGAAAAGCTTCCTTCAGCTGTATCTGCTGAAGCTCCTTTTCCTTTCTGCACATATAATCCGGGACGCAGGCAATGCCGAGTCCGATCCGTGCAAGATCCAGAAGAAGGTCGTTGCTGTTCAGCTCTATTTCAGGAAGCAGCCGGAGACCGTGAGCAGCAAAAATCTGGTGCAGATATTCGCTGGTGGTGCTTCGCGGAGAGAGCATGAGAATCGGATAATCCAGAAGTTCTTTCAGAGAAAGCTTTTCCTTAATGGGAAAAGCTTTTTTATTTACCAGAAACAGATCCTGAAATTCCAGGACAGTTTTTTCCGGAGCATGAGGGCTGAGCCTGGAATTCGGGGAATTGCATACAATAAAATCCACTTGTCCGTTGTTTAGAAGATCTGCACATCCGATGGAAGTACTGTTGGTGATTTTAATCCGGACATCCGGGTAATCTCTGTGGAATCGCTCCAGATAATCAATGAGAAAATAACGGCAGATGGTGTCGCTGGCGCCGATACGGAGCTGCCCCATCAGTTCCGTTCCGGAGGAAAGAAGAGTTTCTCCTTCTGACAGCATCTGCATAGCCGGTTTTACATGCTGAAGAAGGGTTTCTCCGGCAGGGGTGAGAACCACTTTTTTGGTACTGCGGACAAAGAGCGGCTGATTCAGTTTTTTTTCCAGCGCTTTTACAGACTGGCTTACAGCAGACTGAGAGATAAAAAGCTGCCGGGAAGCTTCCGAAAAACTGAGAGTGGAGGCTACGTAATAAAAAACTTTGTATAGTTCCAGATTGATATCCATAAAGGTACCCCATTTCTACTTTTTATTAGATAAACTAATGAAAAATATAAGACATATTAATTTTACTAATGATATATCTTATGATATGATAAATCCGAATAAAGTGCAATACCGTAATTTACACGATCAGTATCCGTATAGTTTTTGCTGCTGCGAATGTAGTGGACGATGTACCGGATAATGATTGAAACATGGATTTATTCACAAATGGAAAGGAGTTTCTGATGAGTAACGTAAGACGCGTCTATGTAGAAAAGAAACCAGCATATGCCGTTCAAGCAAAAGAACTGAAGCATGAAGTCAGCAGCTACCTCGGGATCAAAACAGTAACCGGTGTAAGAGTGCTGATTCGTTATGATGTAGAAAATATTTCCGATGATGTATTTGAAAAAGCATGCAAAACCGTATTTGCTGAGCCGCCGGTAGATGACCTGTATCTGGAAAAATTTGAGGCTGCAGAAGGTTCCCGTGTTTTCTCTGTAGAATATCTTCCAGGACAGTTTGACCAGAGAGCAGATTCCGCTGTACAGTGCGTACAGTTCCTGGATGAAAATGCTCAGCCGATCATCCGTTCTGCAACTACCTATATTATTACAGGAGAGATTTCAGATGAAGAGTTTGAAGCAATCAAACATCACTGCATCAACCCTGTAGATTCCCGTGAGACCGGCCTTGAAAAACCGGAAACTCTTGTTACCGTATTCCCGGAGCCGGAAGATGTAAAAATTTTTGACGGATTCCAGGATATGCCTGAAAATGAATTAAAAGAGCTTTATGATTCTCTGAATCTTGCTATGACTTTTAAAGATTTCCTTCATATTCAGAATTACTTTAAGGGAGAAGAAAAGCGTGATCCGTCCATGACAGAAATCCGTGTTCTGGATACCTACTGGTCAGATCACTGCCGTCATACCACCTTCTCTACAGAACTGACTGATGTGAAATTTGGCGAAGGGGATTACAGAGAGCCGATCGTTCACACTTATCAGCAGTATCTGGATGACCGTACAGTTCTGTACAAAGACAGAGATGATAAATTTGTCTGCCTGATGGATCTGGCACTGATGGCTATGAAGAAACTGAAAGCAGAAGGCAAACTGGCCGATCAGGAAGAATCTGATGAAATCAATGCCTGCAGTATTGTGGTTCCGGTAGATGTGGACGGCAAAGAAGAAGAATGGCTGATCAATTTCAAAAATGAAACACATAACCACCCGACAGAAATTGAACCATTCGGTGGTGCTGCAACCTGCCTTGGCGGTGCGATTCGTGATCCGCTTTCCGGACGTACTTACGTATATCAGGCAATGCGTGTAACCGGTGCTGCAGATCCGACGGTTTCTGTAAAAGAAACGCTGAAAGGCAAACTTCCGCAGAAAAAACTGGTAAGAGGAGCAGCTCACGGCTACAGTTCTTATGGAAACCAGATTGGTCTTGCCACAGGCTATGTAAAAGAAATTTATCATCCGAATTATGTTGCGAAACGTATGGAGATCGGTGCAGTTCTCGGTGCAGCACCAAGACGTGCGGTAATCCGTGAGAATTCCGATCCGGGAGATATCATCATCCTCCTTGGCGGCCGTACCGGCCGTGACGGTATCGGCGGTGCTACCGGTTCATCCAAAGTTCATACAGAAGCATCCATTGAAGTATGCGGTGCAGAAGTTCAGAAAGGTAATGCGCCTACCGAACGTAAGATCCAGCGTATGTTCCGCAGAGAAGAAGTCAGCCATATTATTAAGAAATGCAACGACTTTGGTGCAGGCGGTGTCTCTGTTGCGATCGGTGAGCTGGCAGCAGGACTTCGCGTAGACCTTGACAAAGTTCCGAAGAAATATGCCGGACTGGATGGTACGGAAATCGCTATTTCGGAATCGCAGGAACGTATGGCGGTTGTTGTGGATCCGAAAGATGTGGATACCTTCCTTGGCTATGCCAACGAAGAAAACCTGGAAGCCATTCCGGTTGCAGTAGTAACAGAAAGCCCGCGTCTTGTCCTTGTTTGGAGAGGCAAAGAAATCGTAAACATTTCCCGTGCATTCCTGGATACCAATGGTGCACATCAGGAAACTACCGTGGAAGTGGAAATTCCGAATAAAGAAGGAAACCTGTTTGAAGAACGCCCAGATGTTGCGGATGTCAAAGCAAAATGGCTGGAGACACTTGCAGATCTGAACGTCTGCTCACAGAAAGGTCTTGTGGAAATGTTTGACGGCTCCATCGGAGCAGCTAGTGTACTGATGCCTCACGGCGGAAAATACCAGATGACAGAAACACAGGCAATGGTTGCCAAGGTTCCGGTGCAGGGCGGCAAGACAAATACAGTAACCATGATGAGCTATGGCTTTGATCCGTATCTGTCTTCCTGGAGTCCGTTCCATGGTGCAGCTTATGCAGTAACAGAGTCTGTTGCGAGAATTGTGGCAGCAGGCGGAGATTATAAAAAGATCCGATTCACATTCCAGGAATACTTCCGTCGTATGACAGAAGATCCGAAACGCTGGAGCCAGCCTTTTGCAGCACTTCTGGGTGCATATGCGGCTCAGCTGGGATTTGGCCTTCCGTCTATCGGAGGAAAGGACAGTATGTCCGGTACCTTTAATGACATTGATGTTCCTCCGACGCTGGTATCCTTTGCAGTTGATGTTGCCAAACTTCAGGATGTAATTACTCCGGAATTCAAAAAAGCAGGAAGCAAGCTTGTATGGCTGCGAGCACCGAAGGATCAGTACGATCTTCCGGATTATGCGGGAATTATGGATCAGTATGAAAAACTTCATAATGATATGCAGGCAGGCAAGGTGCTTTCCGCATATGCTCTGGACCGCCACGGTATTGCAGCAGCTGTTGCAAAAATGGCATTCGGTAATGGCATGGGTGTGAAGATTGAGCATAATCTTGATCCAAGAGACTTCTTTGCACCGGGCTTCGGTGATCTGGTTCTGGAAATTCCGGACGGAAAAGTGGGTGAACTTTCCATTACTTATACTCTGATCGGTGAAGTAACGGACAACGGCAGATTCTCCTACGGAAATACTGAGATTACTCTCGGAGAAGCGGAAAATGCATGGAAAGGTACGCTGGAGCGCGTATTTAAGACCGAATCCGGTGAAAATGGCGGAACTGCTTTTGCAGATGGTGCATCAGACGGCCCGACAGCTGCATTCATTGCAGGCAAAGACGGTGAGAACGGTCAGGCTGTGATGGGCAAAGATGTTTACAAAGCAGACAGCGTATATGTATGCAAACATAAAGTAGCCAGACCTCGCGTATTTATTCCGGTATTCCCGGGAACCAACTGTGAGTATGACAGTACCCGTGCATTTGAGCGCGCCGGTGCAGAGGTAGAGGTAAAGGTATTCAAGAATCTGACCGCAGAAGATATTCATGATTCTGTTGAGATTTTTGAACGTGCTATCAATCAGGCTCAGATTATCATGTTCCCTGGCGGATTTTCCGCAGGTGATGAACCGGATGGATCTGCGAAATTCTTTGCAACTGCATTCCAGAATGCAAAGATTAAAGAGGCGGTTATGAAGCTTCTCAATGAACGTGACGGTCTTGCTCTCGGTATCTGTAACGGCTTCCAGGCTCTTATTAAGCTGGGACTGGTTCCTTACGGTGAAATCTGCGGACAGAAAGCAGATTCCCCGACACTGACCTACAATACCATCGGACGTCATATCTCCAAGATGGTTTATACAAAAGTAGTCAGCAACAAGTCTCCATGGCTGCAGGGCGCAGAGCTTGGCGGTGTTTACTGTAATCCGGCTTCCCACGGTGAGGGCCGTTTTGTAGCAAGTGCTGAGTGGATTGCAAAACTCTGGGCAAACGGACAGATTGCGACACAGTATGTGACTGCAGACGGAGAACTGGATGTAAATAACGAAGAGTGGAATGTTAACGGTTCCCATATGGCGATTGAGGGTATCACCAGCCCGGACGGAAGAGTTCTTGGTAAGATGGCTCACAGCGAGCGCCGTGACAATGGTGTTGCTGTCAATATTTATGGACAGCAGGATATTAAGATTTTTGAATCCGGTGTGGAATATTTTAAATAAGACACAGGCGGGAAGCTGTTATCTGATAAAAACAGAGAACTCTTTCTGTTAAGATTCTTTTGGACTGTAATCAGCGGGGCGGGATGATGAAAATCTTCCGCTCCGCAATAGTTATGAAATCATTCTGCTTAATTGTATGGCATGATTTTACCTGTATCGCGGTAACTGGAAGGAACAGAAAACAATTGTGTCATTTTTTTCAAAAAAATAAAAAAATATGTTGACAATCCAGGTTTAATAATAGTATAATAGCAAAGCGAGTTGAAGAGAGGAACAGAAAATCTGAAAATTCTTTTTTCAAAAAGCAATATGGGGTCTTAGCTCAGCTGGGAGAGCATCTGCCTTACAAGCAGAGGGTCATAGGTTCGAGCCCTATAGGCCCCATACCACAAAAGATATGGCGAGATAGCTCAGTTGGCTAGAGCACACGGTTCATACCCGTGGTGTCGAGGGTTCGAATCCCCCTCTCGCTACTTACGAACAGGAAGTTCGTACAATCACTATATGGGGTCTTAGCTCAGCTGGGAGAGCATCTGCCTTACAAGCAGAGGGTCATAGGTTCGAGCCCTATAGGCCCCATACTATAAAACAATATGGCGAGATAGCTCAGTTGGCTAGAGCACACGGTTCATACCCGTGGTGTCGAGGGTTCGAATCCCCCTCTCGCTACTAAAAATTCGTAAAGCATTTGCCTTACGAATTTTTTCTTTTTCCGGGAATATGAATGATTCTGTGACAGCTCCGGCGGCAGGATATTAAAAAAATATAAAGTTCTTCAATCCATTGACTTTTTTGAGCGTTTTTTTTATAGTAATAAGGATAAAGAAAAACAGCAGAAAGACTCCATTTCTGTTGGACAGAAATCTGTTTGCTTCTGTGAGCGGAGTGAACAGTAACATGAGTTTGCCTGAAAGGAGGCCTGGTCTTTGGATAAGAAAATGTTTTTTGTTTTTAATCCCAAAGCAGGAAAAGGAAAGATAAAAGCACATCTTCTGGATGTTGTGGATGTGTTTAATAAGAGTAATTATGAAGTAATCATCTATGCCACTCAGAAGCCCAAAGATGCTTATGAGAAGGCCAAGGAGTATGCGGAACAGGTAGATCTGATCGTGTGCAGCGGCGGTGACGGAACACTTGATGAAGTGGTAACCGGAATCATGGAGATGAACAGCTCGGTTCCAGTGGGGTATATTCCTGCCGGAAGCACCAATGATTTTGCCAACAGTCTGTTTATGCCGAAGGATATGACAGAAATTGCGTCTATGATCATGGAGGAAGAACTTTATCACTGTGATATCGGCAGATTCGGGAAACAAACCTTTACTTATATTGCTGCATTCGGTCTGTTTACGGATGTTTCCTACGAAACAGATCAGGATCTGAAAAACATTCTGGGTCATGTGGCATATCTTCTGGAAGGAATGAAACGCCTGTTTGAAATCAAATCCTATCATATGAAAGTCATGGCGGAGGAACTTCCGGGCAATATGGCAGAGAATGATTTTATTTTCGGTATGGTGACCAATTCCCGTTCTGTAGGAGGATTTAAGAATCTGACAGGCAAGAACGTGGATATGAATGACGGTATGTTTGAGGTAACGCTGATCACCAGACCAAGGAATCCGCTGGAACTGCAGGAGATTCTTACCGCACTTCTCAAGGAAGAGGATGATTCAGAACTTATTTATTCTTTCAAAACAAAGAAGATTTCATTTGAGGCTGATGAGAAAGTGCCATGGACTCTGGATGGAGAATTCGGCGGAAATCATCAGGCAATTGAAATTGAAAACCGGCATGAAGCATTAAATCTTTATCTTAAGAGTACAAAAGAATAACTGTCCGGCAGCCGTGAACCAGCGCATTGATCAAACACGCTCTGGTAAATCGTAAGGATCCCCGGCTGTATCTGACAGGTTTCTATAAAAAATCAGGGAAAAAGGAGTACGAGAATGGGAGATTATATCAATGTAGTGGAAACTTTCGGCTGCGATGTCTTTAATGATTCAGTCATGCAGGCACGCCTCCCCAAGAAAGTCTACAAAGAATTGAAAAAGACCATTGAAGAGGGCAAAGAGCTTTCCATGGAAGTGGCAGATGTGGTTGCTCATGAAATGAAAGAATGGGCGATTGAGAAAGGCGCTACGCATTACAGCCACTGGTTCCAGCCGCTTACAGGAGTTACGGCAGAGAAGCATGATGCATTTATCACAGCTCCTATGGAAAACGGCAAGGTACTGATGAGCTTTTCCGGCAAGGAACTGATCAAGGGAGAACCGGATGCTTCTTCATTCCCGTCAGGAGGTCTGCGTGCTACCTTCGAGGCCCGCGGATATACAACCTGGGATTGTACTTCACCGGCGTTTGTGCGTCATGATGCGGCAGGCGGAACACTCTGTATTCCTACTGCGTTCTGTTCCTATACAGGAGAGGCTCTGGACCAGAAGACACCGCTGCTCCGTTCCATGGAAGCAGTGAATGTACAGGCTCTTCGTCTGCTCCGGCTTTTTGGTAATCATACATCCAAAAAAGTAACACCGTCTGTTGGTGCAGAACAGGAATATTTTCTGATCGATAAAGAAAAATGGCTTCAGCGCAAAGACCTGATCTATACCGGAAGAACACTTTTCGGAGCAATGCCTCCGAAGGGACAGGAGATGGATGACCATTATCTTGGAACAATCCGTCAGAGAGTTTCTGCCTATATGAAAGAAGTCAATGAGGAATGCTGGAGGCTTGGTGTGGCTGCCAAAACACAGCACAATGAAGTAGCTCCCGCACAGCATGAGCTGGCTCCGATTTATGCACCGGTGAATATTGCGGCAGATCACAACCAGATCATGATGCGTATTCTAAAAAAAGTGGCAAGCCGTCATGGGATGCGCTGCCTTCTTCACGAAAAACCGTTTGCAGGTGTGAATGGTTCCGGTAAGCATAATAACTGGTCGCTTACAACGGATGACGGAATCAATCTGCTGGAGCCTGGTAAGACTCCTCACGATAACATCCAGTTCCTGCTGGTTCTGACCTGTATCCTTAAGGCCGTGGATACTCATGCAGATCTTCTTCGTGAATCTGCCGCAGATGTGGGAAATGACCAGCGTCTGGGCGGCAATGAAGCACCGCCGGCAGTTATTTCGGTATTTCTTGGAGAACAGCTGGGGGACGTTCTGGAACAGCTGATCAGTACAGGAACAGCGACCCACAGCAAGAAGGGAAGCAAGCTGGATACCGGAGTAAAAACGCTTCCTGATTTTATGAAGGATGCGACAGACCGCAACCGTACTTCTCCATTTGCATTTACCGGAAATAAATTTGAATTCCGTATGGTGGGTTCTAGAGATTCGATTTCTGCCTGCAATGTTGTGCTCAATACCATCACAGCAGAAGCATTCAAAGAAGCCTGTGACCGCCTGGAAGCTGCACCGGATTTTGATATGGCAGTTCATGATCTGATTAAAGAATATGCAACGGAACATCAGAGAATTGTCTTTAACGGCAATGGTTATGCACCGGAATGGGAAAAAGAAGCAAAACGCCGCGGACTTCCGATTCTGCCGTCCATGGTGGATGCGATTCCTGCGCTTACTACAGACAAGGCGGTAAACCTGTTTGAATCCTTTGGTGTGTTTACCAGAGCGGAACTGGAATCCCGTGCAGAGATTCAGTATGAGATCTACGCAAAAGCAATCAATATTGAAGCAAAGACGATGATCGACATTGCTACCAAGCAGATCATTCCGGCGGTAATCAAATATACCACTGTTCTGGCCGATTCCATTAATTCCGTAAAAGCGGTCGGACCGATTGATGTCAGTGTACAGACGGATCTTCTGAAAAAGACTTCTGTTCTTCTGAAGAATACGAACAGCGCTATGAGTAAGCTGAAAAAACTGGTTGCTCAGGTGCCGGAGGTTCCGGAAGGAAGAGAACGAGCAGTCTTCTGCAGGGAAAAGGTTGTGAAGGCTATGGAGGCTTTGAGAGAACCGGTGGATGAACTGGAGATGCTGGTCGATAAGGAAATGTGGCCGATGCCGTCCTATGGAGATTTGATTTTTGAAGTCTGATCGCCGGTATTTTATTCTGAAAGACAGAATCTGAAAGTCAAAATCTGAAAGTCAAAATCTGGAATCACATGTTTCAGGGTACATCTGCGATAATTAAAATAGAAGTTTTACTGGAACAGGTGATGGCGGTACAGTCACCTGTTCTTTTATTATCATAAAATCATCATAAAAGGAAAGGAACCGAGGATATATGAAAGAATTACAGTTTCTGGAGGAACAGGGAGTTTCACCGGCACTGATCAGGCAGGTGGAAGAATTCCGGAAGAAATATGAAGTGCCTGCGGAAGCAGCAGACAGAATCGTCAAACCGTCGATGCCGTTTTATGGAAAAGAAATCCTGGAGATGGCAATTGCAGGGCTTATGCAGGGTGAGAATCTGCTTCTGACCGGACCGAAGGCAACAGGAAAAAACATACTGGCAGAGAATCTGGCCTATATTTTTCACAGACCATCCTATAATGTTTCGTTTCATGTAAATACTAACAGCGGTGACCTGATCGGAACGGATACATTTGTGAATAACGAGGTACAGCTGCGCAAGGGAACAATTTACCGGTGTGCGGAGTACGGCGGATTCGGTATTCTGGATGAGATCAATATGGCAAAAAATGATGCGGTGTCTGTACTGCATGCAACTCTGGATTACCGCCGTTCAATTGATGTGCCGGGATATGATAAAATTGACCTGCATCCGGCGGCAAGATTTATCGGAACCATGAATTACGGATATGCGGGAACCAAAGAACTGAATGAAGCACTGGTTTCGAGATTTCTTGTGATTGATATGCCGGCACAGACAGAGGAGACGCTGCAGTTTATCTTTTCCAAAATGTTCCCTCACGCAAAAGCAAAAGCAGTCGAACAGTTCATTGGTGTTTTCCTGGATCTTCAGCTTAAGGCCAAAAACAGTGAAATTTCCACAAAAGCTCTTGATCTTCGAGGCCTTCTGGCTGCCATGAAAATTGTGCATACCGGGCTTTCCCCATGGCAGGCTGTACAGATGGGTGTTGTGAATAAGACCTTTGATATATTTGAGAAGGAAATTGTGGAGGATGTGGTACGTACCAGAATTCCTTCTGACTGGACAAGGGAAGATGTCTATGCGTGATAAGGAAGAAATGGAGATTGAAGATTACCGTCTGGAGCTGGAGAACAGGATACGGAATCTTCTGTGGACGGTAAGCGGTGACTATCAGCTTCAGATGAAACCGGACGTTTCTCTGTTTCTTCGTTCGCAGTCCATTGCGCTTTATGACGGCATCAAGCAGGGGGCACTCGCCCGATTTTATGACAAAGATCAGCTTGGGCTTTATCTGGTGAAGAAAGTATTTCTGGAGGCATCGGAAACAGAACTCACAGCAGTTGCCCAGCTCTGTATCGAAGAAGCCATTGGTGAGAAGCTTTGTCTGGAGCGCCCGGGCGTGCGGGAAATTCAGAGGAAAACGTTTGAAGATATTCTGGATCAGGAATTTGAAAGAATGCCGTCGGCTTCAGATATGGTCGGAAGACTTAAAGTTGCTGTACTGCGTGACCGGCTAAGCGGCGGGAATTTCCCTGTGGAAAATCGGCTGAATGCTTACCGTGACATGGTATATGAGGCGAGAAATGCAGAAAGTACCATGGATCTGATCCGGGTGATCGACAGGGTATACAATACGGCAGTGGATCCTGATTTTGAGAAACAGCATGGAAGTCTGGAGCAGGTTCTGTCGGTCACACTGGAAGAACTGACGGAATATGGATGGGAAGATTATCTTTCCGAGGAAATGTATGAGGATGTACTGGAAAGCTATGTGGAACAGCTTTCCAACCGGATGACCAGTCTGGAGAATTCTGCGGTAACTGAGGAAATGGAAGAAAAACGCAGAACCAGGCACAAAGTCACAGTTCTTCCTCCGGAAGCGCTTGAGAAGGCACACACCTATGTGGAACTTAATTATGGAAAAACCTATCTGTCTCCTGCGGAAGAAAAGCGGATGAATTATCTCATGTGCCGTGACATCCACAGTGACTGCAGTCTGTATTTTACAGAAGGAATTCTGAAAGATCCGGTCCGGAGGAACTATCAGTATGAGTATGCAAAAAGACTGCGGAACAAAAACATCTGGGTCTATCATGAAAAACACAGAATTGTAAAACGCAATATCTCTGCTCTGACAGAGCTTTTGCGGAAATCACTGGTCCTGCGAAGCGAGACGTATGAGGTAATCTCGGACAGGGGGACGATTGTGCCGTCACGCTTATGGCGTATCGGGCGCAGCAGAGAGGCCAGTATTTTTAAGCGGGAACTAAAGGGAGATGCCTCTGATTTTGTGGTGGATGTGATGATCGATGCCAGCGGGTCTCAGATGAGCCGTCAGGGAGATGTGGCACTGCAGGCTTATATCATCAGCGAAGCACTGAGCAATGTGGGACTTCCGCACAGGGTGATGAGCTTCTGCACATTCTGGGATTATACGATTCTTCACCGTTTCCGTGAATATGACGATACGAGAGAGGCAAATGAGAATATTTTTAATTATGTGACGTCGTCCAATAACCGGGATGGACTTGCCATCAAAACAGTGGGATACGGTCTGCTGCAGAGGGAAGAAGAGAAAAAAATACTGATTGTTTTAAGCGACGGCCGTCCTTACGATGTGGTCGTAAACCGGCCAAATGCCCGTAATCCGCATCCGTATCAGGGAAAATATGCAGTGACGGATACTGCGACGGAAGTGCGCCGTCTGCGAAATCTTGGCGTGAGTGTGCTGGGAGTGTTTGCAGGAGAAGAAAAAGATCTGGAAACGGAAAAAAAGATTTTTGGCAAAGATTTTGCATATATCCGTGATATTGCAAATTTTTCAAAAATTGTAGGAAGATATCTGACCAGACAGCTGGAACTGGATGGATGAAAAAAATAATCGAAACAAAAATGTCTGCTGTTCAGGAGTTCTTATGTTAAAACATACAAAAAATGGATAAAATATGCACTGAGATGCATAAATATTCCATAAACATTAGCTTGCAATTACTACAGAGTTCCGATATAATAGCAGAAGGCTTCTGAATGCTGTGTGCGTGTGAGCAGCAGAAGGAAAAGTCAATAGACAAAAGGGAGAGGAAATCAATGAACGATAAGAAAGAGTTCAAACCGTATATTCCGGCAGACAGGATCACTCCTGAGATTACCGTGACATCGATTGTGATGGGTATCATTCTTGCCGTAGTATTCGGAGCGGCCAATGCATATCTTGGGCTCCGCGTTGGTATGACTGTATCTGCCTCGATTCCGGCGGCAGTTATTTCCATGGGTGTGATCCGCGTGATCATGAAGAAAAACTCCATTCTGGAGAGTAATATGGTGCAGACCATCGGTTCTGCCGGTGAATCTCTGGCAGCAGGTGCCATTTTTACCATGCCTGCACTGTTCCTCTGGGCAGAGGAAGGCTTATGTGATAAGCCAAGCCTGGTGGAAATAACACTGATCGCTCTTTGCGGCGGTATTCTGGGTGTCCTTTTTATGGTACCCCTTCGCAACGCATTAATCGTAAAAGAACATGCAACACTTCTTTATCCGGAAGGAACTGCCTGTGCAGACGTACTTCTTGCAGGAGAAGAAGGCGGTGCAAATGCATCCACCGTATTTTCCGGTATGGGACTGGCAGCTGTTTTTAAATTTCTTGTGGATGGAATTAAGATCATTCCTGCGGATGTAGCAGCTGCGTTCAAGTCATTTAAGGGTGAAATCGGTATGGAAGTATATCCGGCACTCCTTGGTGTGGGATATATTGTAGGACCGCAGATATCATCCTATATGTTTGTGGGTTCTCTGTTTGGCTGGATGGTGATTATTCCGCTGATCTGTCTGTTTGGATCGGAGATTTCCCTGTATCCGGCAGCTGCCGGAACAACGGTTGCACAGCTGTATGAGGCAGGCGGTGCGGCAGCAATCTGGAGCACCTATGTAAAATATATCGGTGCAGGTGCTATTGCAACAGGCGGTATTATTTCCCTGATCAAATCCATGCCGCTGATTGTAACGACTTTCCGTGATTCTATGAAGAGCATGAAAGGCGGAAAGAATACAAGCACAGCAAGAACCGCACAGGATCTTCCGATGAATATCATTCTTCTGGGAATTTTGGCGATGATTTTTATAATCTGGGTCGTTCCTGCAATTCCGGTAAACTTCCTGGGTGCTCTGATCATTGTTGTATTCGGTTTCTTTTTTGCAACAGTTTCTTCCCGTATGGTAGGTCTGGTAGGAAGCTCCAACAACCCGGTATCCGGTATGTCCATTGCAACACTTCTGATTGCTACCTTTGTGATCAAGGCTTCCGGAGATACAGGAATTACAGGTATGACAGGTGCGATTGCCATTGGTTCTGTCATCTGTATCATTGCAGCGATTGCCGGTGATACTTCTCAGGACTTAAAGACAGGCTTCCTTCTGGGGGCAACTCCGAAGAAACAGCAGACAGGTGAGCTGATCGGTGTCATTGCTTCCGCATTTGCCATTGGCGGTGTTCTTTATCTTCTGGATGCGGCATGGGGCTATGGTACTGCAGAAATTCCTGCACCGCAGGCTGGTTTGATGAAGATGATCGTTGAGGGAATCATGGGCGGTGAACTTCCGTGGACTCTGGTATTTGCAGGTGTATTCCTTGCCATTGGACTGGAGATTCTGAGAGTTCCGGTAATGCCGTTTGCGATTGGTCTTTACCTTCCGATCTATCTGAATGCAACGATTATGATCGGTGGAGTTGTCCGTATGTTTATGGACAGAAGAAAGAATGTTGATGAGAAGACAAAAGAAGCGCAGGCTACCGATGGTACACTCTATTGTGCAGGTATGATTGCCGGAGAAGGTCTGGTTGGTATTCTGATGGCAGTTCTGGTAGCTGTTTTCGGACTGGATCTGAGCCTTGCAGATAAACTGAATCTGGGCAACATCGGCGGTGTTGTTCTGATGATCGTTATGATCTTAAGTCTTCTGAAATTCTCTTTATGGAAGAAGAAAAAAGCCTGATGAATAAAAAAAGGAAACAAAAGGAATCACAGATCAATTATCTGGATCTGATCCCCGTCCACAGTGAGGAAATTCACTGGCACAGAGATTATAAAGACCGGGTCATTCTTGAAGTAGAAAACCGTGGGCTTTTTCATGCCATTGCTCAAAAAGTATTTGGGAAGCCCAGGTTTACCAAGGTGCATCTGGATGTGAACGGCTCTTTTATCTGGCCGCTTATGGATGGAGAACGGACGGTGACGGATATTGCTGCACTGGTTCATGAGGAATTCGGTGAGAAGGCTGAACCGTTATATCCGAGGATCGTGAAATATTTCCAGATAATGGAGAGTTATCATTTTGTAAAATTTCTTAATATGCCAGGTAGATAACGGCAACAATAAGAACGGGAGCAGCTTCGGCGGCGTCCCGTTCTTTTGGGTTATGAGATACTTCAGCGTGGTGCTGTGATGTAAGAAAAGAAATCATATCATAGCTGTTCACGGGGAGCGTGCGGCTGTGAACGGTGATACTGTGAACGGTAATATAAGATAAGATGAGGTGAGAAGGAGATATGAAGCTGACCAGAAAGAAACCATGGTATGTGGAAGCACTGCTGATTATGATCGGAACAGGGCTGATGGCACTTGCCATTAATTCCTGTTTTGATCCGGCAGGACTTGTAACCGGAGGGTTTTCCGGTATGGCGATTGTTGTCAAGGAATGGACGGAAGGAGTCGTAAAAGGCGGGATTCCTCTGTGGGTAACCAATGTGGTCCTGAATATTCCGCTGTTTCTGATCGGTATCAAACTAAAAGGCTTCGGGTTTGTTCAGAAAGCGGTCCTCGGCAATACAGCTCTTACCGTATGGCTGGCGGTTCTTCCTACATGGAATCTTTCCGGAGAGGATCTGCTGCTTGCCTCTGTTTATGGAGGTGTCATACAGGGTGCGGGAATCGGTCTTGTATTTCTGGGACAGGGAACGACCGGAGGTACGGATATGATGGCAGCAATCATTCAGAAATATCTGCGGCAATATTCCATTGCGCAGATTATGCAGGTTATTGATGGAATTGTGGTAGTGATCGGTATGTATGTATTCGGGGTCCAGCGGGCTTTGTATGCAATCATTGCAGTTGTTCTGGTGACAAAAATTTCAGATGGTATCATTGAAGGTCTGAAATTTTCAAAAGCGGCATATATCATCACTTCCAGACCGGATGAAATCTCACACATGATCATGAACGATATGGACAGAGGAGTCACCGGTATATCCGCCAGGGGAATGTATTCAGGAGAAGATAAGCTGATGCTGTTTTGTGTGGTCAGCAAGAGAGAAATTGTACAGCTGAAAGAAAAAGTGGATGAGATCGATCCGCATGCTTTTGTGATTGTTTCGGATGCCAGGGAAGTGCATGGTGAGGGATTTATTGAAAGAACATAAAAGAATGCAGATACTGTGAAGGAAGTGCACAGTAACAAAATACACAAATATTTGTAAAAAAATTCAAGTTTCCTCTTTCATTTTTGGGCATTTTGTATTAAAATAACCCTAGACGCGAGTGAAATGTGGAAAAAACATATGATAATCACAGGTATCTGTTCAAATTTTTCTGGATTTTTCTGAATGAACAGTTACGATCGCACACTATATGTGAGAAGGGATGGAAGCAGATGATATCAAATCAGGTACTTCAGAATACACTGGAAGGGTTAAAAGAAATATCCAGAACAGAATTTTGCATTGTGGATACAGAGGGCAAGGTACTGGCCTCCACCTTTTCAGATTTTTCAATTCAGCAGGGGGACGTGCAGGCATTTGTAGAGTCACAGGCGGATAGTCAGTTGGTGAAGGGATTTCAGTATTTCAAGGTTTGTGATGACTATCAGCTGGAATATATCCTTGTGGCTCATGGAGACGATGAAGATACTTATATGGTAGGAAAACTGGCTGCATTTCAGATTCAGAATCTGATCGTGGCTTATAAAGAACGTTTTGACAAGGACAGTTTTATAAAGAACCTGCTTCTTGATAACCTGCTTCTTGTGGATATTTATAACCGTGCGAAGAAACTTCATATTGATGCGGATGTACGCCGCGTGGTTATGATCCTGGAAATGCAGCAGGAAAAGGATCACAGTTATATTGAGAATGTGAAGAGCCTTTTCAGCGGCAAGAGCAAGGATTTTATTACAGCAGTTGATGAGAGAAGCGTTATTATCGTTAAGGAACTGGAAGACAATGAGGGTTATCCGGAGATGGATAAGCTTGCCAATACGATTCTGGATACTCTGGGATTAAATAAGGATGGAGAAACGCATATTGCCTACGGTACGATTGTGAGTGAGCTGAAGGAAGTTTCCCGTTCCTATAAAGAAGCAAGAATGGCTCTGGATGTGGGTAAGATTTTCTTTGGTGAGAAAGACGTGATTGCATACAGTTCTCTGGGAATCGGACGTCTGATTTATCAGCTCCCGATTCCGCTGTGCAAAATGTTTATCAAGGAGATTTTCGGAAATAAGTCACCGGATGATTTTGATGAGGAAACACTGGTTACCATTGACAAATTCTTTGAGAACAGTCTGAATGTTTCTGAAACATCCAGACAGCTTTATATCCACAGAAACACGCTGGTATATCGCCTGGATAAGCTGCAGAAGAGCACAGGACTGGATTTGCGTGTATTTGAGGATGCGATTACCTTTAAGATCGCACTGATGGTCGTACGGTACATGAAGTATATGGAAACGCTGGAATATTGATTCGCGGATGAAGTATGGAATCCCTGTATGTTGCAGGCGGACAGTTTGACATTATGCGGATAAAGATATTTGAGAAAAACAATTCTGGATTTTTGATTTGTCTGTCACTGTTCTGGTGGCAGACAAATTTTTGCTTATGGTTATGATGGTGTATGAACTTTATGTGAAGTTACAAAAAATACTTGCAATCCGACAGGAAATATGTTACAACAATGTTACGAAAAAATGAATGGTATTCTGCCGGAATGGAAGCAAAAGTGCTGCCGGAGTTTCTGGCAGGATTTTTTCTTATAGCGGGAATGTGATCCGCATGTTCCTGTGATACAAAAGTGCGATAGACGATGAGGAGGATATTATGATAGATTTGGTTGATGTAAGCAAGTCTTATGGCAAGGGCCTTCCGGCTGTGAATCATGCAAATCTCCATGTAGATAAGGGAGAATTCGTGTTCGTGGTAGGAAGCAGCGGTTCCGGCAAATCCACACTGATCAAGCTTCTGATGAAAGAACTGGATTCTACATCAGGGAAGATCATGGTGAGCGGGGAGCGTCTGGAAGGAATGAAACACAGGCGTATTGCCAAATACCGTAGAAAACTGGGAGTCGTATTTCAGGATTTCCGTCTTTTGAAAGACAGGAATGTTTATGAAAATGTGGCATTTGCCCAGCGTGTGATCGGACGTCCCACACGTGTGATCAAGAAACGTGTGCCGGAGATTCTGCAGGAAGTAGGGCTTGCGGATAAATATAAATCCTATCCGGATGAGCTTTCCGGAGGTGAGCAGCAGAGAGTGGCTCTTGCCCGTGCCCTTGTGAACCGGCCGGATATTCTTCTGGCGGATGAGCCTACCGGAAATCTGGATCCCAGAACTTCGGAAGAAATCATGAAACTTCTGGAAGAAATCAATGAACGCGGAACCACCGTGCTGGTAGTTACTCATAACAAAGAAATTGTAAATTCGATGAAAAAGCGTGTAGTTACCATGCATGAAGGTGTGATCATCAGCGACGAGAAAGAGGGAGGATATCATGAGGCCTAGTACGATCTGGTTTACCCTGAAGCAGGGAATCAAAAACATAAAACGAAATCTGATGTTTTCGATCGCATCGATTATCACGATGGCAGCCTGCATTTTTCTGGTGGGAATTTTTTATTCGATTGTCAATAATGTGAATAATATTGCAAGAAAGGTAGAGCAGGAAGTACCGATTACGGTATTTTTTGACGAAGGCACTACACAGGAAGAGATGGAAGCTGTGGGGGCACTGATTGCGGCACGTCCTGAAGTAGCCAAGATTGAATTTGAATCTGCAGAGGAAGCGTGGGAGAATTTTAAAGAACAGTATTTTCAGGGCTCTGAAGCAGCGGAGGGATTTAAGGATGACAATCCGCTTGTGAATTCAGCCAACTATCATGTATACATGAATCAGATTGAGAAGCAGAATGAACTGGTGGCGTATATTCAGGGGTTGGATCATGTGCGGGAAATCAATCAGTCTGAACAGGCTGCCAAGACACTGGGATCTTTTAACAAGCTGGTATCTTATGCATCCATTGCGATTATTGCAGTACTTTTGCTGATTTCCATTTTCCTGATCAGTAATACCGTTTCTGTGGGAATTTCCGTACGAAAGGAAGAAATCGGAATTATGAAGCTGATCGGTGCAACAGATGGATTTGTCCGCTCTCCATTTGTTCTTGAGGGAATTGTCCTTGGAGTGATCGGTGCGTCCATTCCGCTTGTTGCTCTGTATTTTATGTATAACAGTGCAGTTCAGTATATTTTATCAAAATTTAATGTACTTACCGGAGTGGTGGATTTTATTCCGGTAGGACAGATTTATCAGACACTGCTTCCGATCGGAGTCGGATTAGGGATTGGAATCGGATTAATCGGCAGTTTCTGGACAACCAAGAAGCATTTGAAAGTTTGAGTGAGGACTGGTACGGATCATTTGACAGTTATGGTCCATACATGGGGTTTTATCCGGTCTGATAACGGGAAAACGGCTGCCGGGGTTCCGGCGGTCGTTTTTTTCGGGAAGGGAAGAGACATGAAAGACAGTGAATACTGGAAAGGGGTAGTGACAGGTGTTCTGGGAGCAGCTGTTATTGCTTGCGGAGGATATCTTGGATATATGCGTGCAGTTCCTGAAAAGACAGGTGTTTTGTCAGATCCTGCACATACACAGAAAATAGAATATCTGGAAAGCCTGATTGATGAATACTATCTGGATGAAAAAGATGAGGAACAGCTTGCAGAAGGTATTTATGCAGGATTGCTCTATGGACTTGGAGATGCTTATTCCAGATACTATACTGCAGAAGAATATGAGAAGGAAAATGCGTCTACAGAGGGGGCGTATGTGGGAATCGGTATTCTCATGCAGGAAAACCCGGAAGGCGGAGTTGCTGTTGCAAAGTGTTATGAAGGCAGTCCGGCGGAAACAGCAGGTCTGGAAGAGGGGGACGTGATCAGTGCAGTGGACGGAACCGATATTACAGATATGGAACTGGATGACGTGGCAGATATGGTCAAAAACTGCGGAAAAGACAGTGTTGTCCTGACTATTCACAGAGAGGATGTACCGGATGCCATGGATCTTACCGTAGAGGTAACGGATGTAGTCCTCCCGAGCGTATTCCATGAAATGCTGGAGGATCATGTGGGATATATCCGTATTTCAGAATTTACAGGGGTCACCTATGATCAGTATATGTCGGCATTTGCTGATTTGACAGACCAGGGAATGGAGAAGATGGTTGTTGACCTCAGAAATAATCCGGGCGGACTTTTGGATTGCGTATGTGAAATACTGAACGAGATTCTTCCGGAGGGTCTGATCGTGTATACGGAAGACAAATACGGAAATCGCGAGGAAGAGCGCTCTTCCGGAGAAAAAACACTGGATCTGCCCCTTGCGGTACTGGTGAATGAGTCCAGTGCCAGTGCATCGGAAATTTTTGCGGGAGCTGTGCAGGATTATGGAATCGGAGCCATTGTCGGGACGGTTACATATGGCAAGGGTGTGGTACAGACCATACGCAAATTGAGTGATGGAAGTGCAGTAAAACTGACCACATCTAATTACTATACTCCCAATGGAAATAACATTAACAAAGTAGGAATTACGCCGGATGTGGAAGTGAAGCTGGATACAGACCTGCTGAACAGAGATGAGATTTCCCATGAAGAAGATAACCAGCTGCAGGAGGCGTTGAAGGTACTGAACCAGTAAACCAAAGAGTCGTATGACAGGATTGGCTGTTTGTGAGACAGAGATCGGGAAAAGTGACTTGCAGTCAGCTGTGAGAAATGTTATGATGATAACGAATCAGCATAATATTTTTGCTGAACAGATGAGGTTCATCTTATTTTTTATCAACTCAGTGGGGGTAGAAGTATGAGAAATTATATTATTACAACAGATAATAATTCCGATCTTCCGGAATCTTACTATAGTGAGCATGGGATTGGCTGCACTTATCTGAGCTATTCCATGAACGGTGTGAATTATACACATGATAATTTCCTTCCGGTGCATGAATTTTATGACAGTATGAGAAATGGAGCGCTTCCTACGACTGCTCAGGTAAATCCGGAGAATGCCAGACTTATGATGGAGCCATATCTGAAACAGGGACTGGATATTCTGCACATTGCTTTTTCTTCCGGTCTGAGTGGAACATATAACAGTACCAGAATCGCTGCAGAGGAACTGGCAGAAGAATATCCGGACCGTAAAATTATGGTGATTGATTCTCTGGCGGCTTCTCTTGGTCAGGGACTTCTGATTCATTATGCACAGAAGAAAAAAGAAGCCGGAGAAGACATGGAAACGGTTGCCGCATGGGTGGAAGAACATAAAAATAATATCGTTCATCTGTTTACGGTAGATGATCTGAATCATCTTTACAGAGGCGGAAGAGTTTCCAGAACAACTGCATTTGTGGGCAGTATGCTGAATATCAAGCCTGTCATGCATGTGGATGAAGAAGGAAAACTGATTCCTGTGGGCAAAATCAGAGGCCGAAAGAAATCCATTCTGGAACTTGCCAGACTGATGGATGAAAGGATTGGAAGTTATAAGGACAGTTGTGATACCATTTTTATCAGTCATGGAGACTGTGAAGATGAGGCTCATTTCCTGGAAGCAAAGATCAAAGAGAAATATCAGATCAATACAGTGATCATCAATCCTGTCGGCGCTACCATCGGTGCCCATTCCGGACCGGGAACACTGGCTCTGTTTTTCCTTGGAGATACGAAGTAACTGCCGGTTATGAGAGAAAAAAAGAAATACAGGATTCTTACGTTTCGTACAACCACCGATGCCATGACAATGGAAAAGGCATGCAGACAGAACGGGATTCCGGGGAGAATGATTCCGGTTCCGAGGGAGATTTCCGCATCCTGCGGACTTGCCTGGAGGATCGATGCGGAGGATTTTCCCCTATATGAGGAGAAAATCCGGGAACTGTATGTGGAATATGAGAATTCGATAGAATTGATGCTATAGGATGATGGCTTTTCCCATCATCCTTTTTCAAATATTACTGACAGGTGCTGTAATCACAGATGGGAAGGCGGCTGTCGGGAATCTTTATAATACGAATACAGGAGATAAGATTATGGAAAATCAGGAAAAACCTCACAAACGCCGTGTACGGTATTCCGGAACACATCCGAAGAGCTATAAGGAAAAATATAAAGAACATGATCCGGAGAAGTATGCGGATACGATTCAGAAAGTCATTCAAAAGGGTGGTACGCCTGCAGGAATGCATATTTCGATCATGGTAAAAGAAATACTGGATTTTCTTCAGATTCAGCCGGGGCAGACTGGCCTGGATGCAACTCTTGGATATGGAGGCCATACGCAGGAAATGCTGAAATGCCTGGATTTTAGAGGGCATCTTTATGCTCTGGATGTGGATCCGATTGAATCTGCCAAAACCAGAGAAAGACTGCAGAAGCTGGGATATGGAGAAGAAATCCTGACGATCCAGCTCCTGAATTTTGCCAACATAGATCAGGTTGCCGAAAAAGCCGGAAAGTTTGATTTTATCCTGGCGGATCTTGGTGTTTCCTCCATGCAGATTGACAATCCGGACCGTGGGTTTTCTTACAAAGTCGAGGGACCGCTGGATCTTCGCATGAATCCGGAAAAGGGAGTAAGTGCGGCTGAACGCCTGAAAGAAGTGGATAAAGAAGAACTGATTGGCATGCTTGTGGAAAACTCCGATGAGCCTTATGCACAGGAAATCGCATCAGCAGTTCAGGCTTACCAGAGAAGTGGGCGGGAAATCGTAACTACCACAGATTTGAAAAATGTAATTGAAAAAGCTCTGGAGTTTCTGCCTGCAGCAGACCGGAAAGAAGCAGTCAAAAAGTCCTGTCAGAGAACCTTTCAGGCATTGAGGATTGATGTGAACAGCGAATTTGAAGTGCTGTATGAATTTCTGGATAAGCTTCCGGATGTACTGGCACCGGGCGGTCGTGTGGCAATTCTCACCTTCCATTCAGGAGAGGACAGACTTGTGAAAAAGTCGTTTAAACAGTTGTATAAAGCAGGAATTTACAGTGAGATCGCGCAGGATGTCATTCGGCCGTCAAAGGAAGAATGCATCCGCAACAGCCGGGCAAAATCCACGAAAATGCGCTGGGCGGTACGTGCGTGATAGTTATCGGATCGTGTTTGGAATCTGTCTCAAATTTACTTGAATCAGAGAAAGGAAAATAATGGAAAATATCATTTGCAGATCAGCAAAAAAATGCGGGGGATGTCAGTATCAGGGCGTTCCCTATGAAGAACAGTTAAAGAAAAAACAGAAAATGGAAGAAAAGCTTCTGGGTAAATTCTGTAAGGTCAGCCCGATCATCGGAATGGAAAATCCCTATCACTACAGAAACAAAGTGCACAGTGCATTTGGAAGGGACAGGAAAGGAAATATTATTTCCGGCACCTATGAAGCCAGCACACATCATATCATTCCTGTGGAAGACTGCCTGATCGAAGACGAGAAATGTCAGGAAATTATCCGGACGATCCGTGGAATGCTGAAATCCTTCAAAATAAAAACTTATGATGAGGATACCGGTTATGGCCTGCTGCGTCATGTCATGGTGCGGCGCGGTTTTCAGACAGGAGAGATCATGGTGATTCTGGTCCTTGGCTCTCCGATTCTTCCTTCCAAGAATAACTTTGTCAAAGCACTCCGGCAGGTTCATCCGGAAATCACGACGGTCATCCTGAATATCAATGACAAGAGAACCAGCATGGTTCTTGGAGAACGGGAAAAAGCAATTTACGGACCCGGTTTTATCCGTGACCGTCTGTGCGGCTGTACATTCCGTATTTCGCCCAAGTCGTTTTATCAGGTGAATCCGGTGCAGACAGAGATTCTTTATGATACAGCTATCCGGTATGCAGGCCTTACCGGCAAAGAAACAGTGATCGATGCGTATTGCGGAATCGGTACGATCAGCCTGATTGCTGCCCGCCATGCCAAAAAGGTCATCGGTGTGGAACTGAATAAGGATGCTGTCCGCGATGCCCGTATCAATGCAAAGGAGAACCGGATTCAAAATGCAGAATTCCGCCAGGGCGATGCCGGCGAATTCATGGTTGCCATGGCAGACAATGATCAGCATGCAGATGTCGTCTTTATGGATCCTCCGCGCGCAGGCAGCGATGAGAAATTCCTGTCTTCTCTGGTTCGCTTGGCTCCAGATAAAATTATATACATTTCCTGTGGACCGGAATCACTTGCGCGGGACCTGAAGTATCTTGTGAAGCATGGGTATGAAGTGAAAAAAATACAGCCGACGGAATTATTTGCTTTTACGGAACACGTGGAGACGGTTGTCTTACTTTCCCAAAAAAGCCAGACGGACATATCAATGTAAAAGTTGAGTTTGCCGAAGGTGAGGGAAAAGTTCCGCTTGATGATATTACTCAAAGAGCGGAAAGCTACAAGCCCAAAGAAATGCGGCAGTTTTATTTGACGTTTCCAAATGGCTACGCATTGCGTAGCGAATTAAGTTGGACGCATTATCGGCTTTTGATGCGAGTGAAGAATGAAAATGCACGAGAATTTTATATGCAGGAAGCTGTAAAATCCCAATGGAGTACCAGACAACTTGAACGTCAGATAGATTGTCAGTTTAAAATCAGCAGAGGAGTATGAAATGATCTATCAGTGGAAATATCAAACCCCCGACGGGTTTTCGGATATGTTGATGAATAGTGACGGGGAGTATCTGACCGGGTTATGGTTTGAGGACTCCGGATATACCGCAAAACATGTGATAAATGGTGAGGAAAAAGAACTTCCGGTTTTTCAGGAGACCACAAGATGGCTGGATCAGTATTTCAGCGGAAAAAATCCGGATTTTACGCCGAAATACAGAATAAAGAATCTGACCGCATTCCGGGAAGAAGTAATCGGGATCATGAATGAGATTCCGTTTGGTAAAACGGTAACGTATGGAGAGATTGCCGGAAAGATTGCAGAACATCGCGGCCTGAAACGAATGTCCGCTCAGGCGGTTGGAGGTGCCGTGGGCTGGAATCCAATCTGTATTATTGTTCCATGTCACAGAGTGGTAGGTACGAACGGAAGTCTCATCGGATATGGCGGAGGGATGCAGAATAAAATTGCATTGCTGGCGCTTGAAGGACATGACATGAGTAAATTTTCAATTCCCTCAGAACAGGTGAATAAAAAGCAGATAAATCTATAAAGAAAATTACGTAAACAAATAGAATGATATTGGTGTCAAAAGCCATATTTCTTTATAATTAAAGTAATTGTTTATGAATTACTGTAAAAACAGAAGAAGGAGGAAAATACTTCGAATGAACACAGAAAACAGACTGCTGCAGCAGTTTGCAAAATATGTATCACAGAGTATTGCCGGAATGATCGGAATTTCGATTTACATACTGGCGGATACTTTTTTTATAGCCAGACATTCCGGAGCGGATGGACTGGCTGTATTGAATCTTGCCCTGCCGGTTTACGGGCTGATTTTTGCCATAGGCGCCATGATCGGAATCGGTTCTGCAACGCGATATGCGATCAGAAAAGCACAGGGAGAAAAGAATATTGATCATTATTTTACCAGTTCTGTTTTGTGGTGTGCGATCATCAGCATTCCGTTTATCCTTCTCGGGATATTTGTTCCGGAACAGGTCATGAAGTTGATGGGGGCGGATGAGACGATTATCCGTCTGGGAGTGAGCTATTTCCGGATTTTTCTAGGAGTGTCGCCGTTTTTTATGATCAATTATACATTTACTGCCTTTGCCAGAAATGACCATGCGCCGACACTGGTGATGATTGCTTCCCTTTGCGGAAGTTCATTTAATATTCTGTTTGACTATCTTTTTATGTTCCCGTGCGGGATGGGACTTGCCGGTGCTGCTCTGGCAACTGCACTGTCTCCGGTTGTTACCATGATGGTATGCTGTATTCATTATTTTGGAAAAAACTGCAGTGTGGGATTTCAATGGAGAGTTCCGTCCATCCGTCATCTGGCAGCCTGCTGTCAGTTTGGTGTTCCATCGTTTGTGGGAGAAATCAGCTCTGCAGTCACCACTGCTGTGTTTAATATGCTGATTCTCGGAATTGCCGGAAATACGGGAATTGCCGCATATGGCGTCATTGCAAATATTTCGCTGGTGGCGATGTCGATCTTTAACGGCATTTCCCAGGGAACACAGCCGCTGATCAGTAATTATTATGGAAGTGGAAACACCAGGTCCGTAAAAACACTTTTGAAATCCGGTATTTTTGTAACGATTCTGGCACAGGCAGTGATCATAGGTGGAACGTGGGGATTTACGGATCTTCTGATCGGGATTTTTAACAGCGAGGGCAATGCACTGCTTCTCCAATATGCCCATGATGGAATGCGGCTGTATTTTCTTGGATATGCACTTGCCGGAATCAATATTCTGCTTGCCGGATATTTTTCCGCAACAGGCAGAATTACACAGGCATTTGCCGCATCGATTTCCAGAGGCGTTGTGGCGATTGTGATCTGTGCAGTGATTATGGCAAAAATCTGGGGAATGAACGGTGTATGGCTGTCTTTTCTCGCGGCAGAAGTGATCACCTTTGCTGTGATCTTAGTGATGAACCGGAAAGAGAAACATTGACAAACAGGTTCCGTTGAATTAAAATAAATTTTCAGAGACTGCTGTTTAAATATGGAAACCTGAAATGAAAGCAATTTCAGCTGTTCGGCAGGTGATATCGATAAAGATACTGAACAGAAACCATCAAATTAATTTTGTGGAGGAATCACAGAAATGAGATACGAGTTTAAAAAAATCGAGCCCAAGTGGCAGGCGAAATGGGAAGAGAGTAAAATCTTCGAAGCCAAAGATAACAGCGACAAGCCGAAATTCTATGGCCTTGTGGAATTCCCATATCCAAGCGGTGCAGGTATGCATGTAGGACATATCAAAGCATACTCCAGCCTTGAGGTAATTTCCAGAAAACGCCGTATGGAAGGTTATAATGTACTTTTCCCGATTGGATTTGATGCATTTGGTCTGCCTACGGAGAACTATGCAGTGAAGACCGGAACACATCCGCGCATTATTACTGATGAGAATATCAAGAAATTTTCCAACCAGCTGAAAAGAGTCGGCTTTTCTTTTGACTGGAGCCGCGTGATCGATACAACAGATGAAGATTATTACAAATGGACCCAGTGGATTTTCCTGAAAATGTTCGAAAACGGTCTGGTGTTCAGAGACAGAACTCTGGTAAACTACTGCCCGCACTGCAAAGTTGTACTTTCCAATGAGGACAGCCAGGGCGGTAAGTGTGATATCTGCCACAGCGATGTCGTTCAGAAATCCAAAGATGTATGGTATCTGAGAATTACTCAGTATGCGGACAAGCTTCTGGAAGGTCTGAATGATGTGGATTATCCGGAAAATGTAAAACAGCAGCAGATCAACTGGATCGGCAAATCCAAAGGTGCGTTTGTAAACTTCACCATTGACGGAATTGACGAGAAATTAAGAATTTATACCACCAGACCGGATACCCTCTTTGGTGTGACCTTTATGGTAATCGCACCGGAACATCCGATCATTGACAAATATGCAGACAGAATTTCCAATATGGATGCAATCACTGCATACCGTACCGAATGTGCGAAGAAGACAGAGTTCGAAAGAACACAGCTTGTAAAAGATAAGACCGGTGTTCAGATCCAGGGACTGGAAGCAGTCAATCCTGTGAACGGCAAGAAGATTCCGATCTATATTGCAGACTATGTAATGATGGGCTATGGTACCGGCGCAATCATGGCAGTTCCGGCACATGACCAGCGTGACTATGATTTTGCAAAGAAATTCGGCATTGATATCATTGAAGTAATCAAAGGCGGCGATATCGCCAAAGAAGCCTACACAGGTGACGGCGAGATGGTGAACTCCGGATTCCTGAACGGATATACCAACAAACACGATTCCATCGAGCGCATGCTGGAAGAACTGGAGAAACGGGGCATCGGTGAAGCCGGCGTTCAGTATAAGATGAAAGACTGGGCATTCAACCGTCAGAGATACTGGGGTGAGCCGATTCCGCTTGTTCATTGTCCGAACTGCGGTGTTGTGGCAGTTCCTTATGAAGAACTTCCGCTGCGTCTGCCGGATGTAAAAGATTTTGAACCTGGTGAAGATGGACAGTCTCCTCTGGCGAAGATTGATTCCTTTGTAAACTGCACCTGTCCGAAATGCGGTGCAGCAGCGAAACGTGAGACAGATACCATGCCTCAGTGGGCAGGATCTTCCTGGTATTTCCTGAGATATATCGATCCTCACAACGAAAATGCCATTGCAGATATGGACAAGATGAAATACTGGATGCCTGTTGACTGGTATAACGGCGGTATGGAGCATGTTACCAGACATATGATCTACTCCAGATTCTGGCATCATTTCCTGTATGATCTTGGAATCGTGAATACTCCGGAACCTTACGCAAAACGTTCCATTCAGGGACTGATTCTCGGACCGGATGGAGACAAGATGAGCAAATCCAAGGGAAATGTAGTAGATCCGCTGGATATCGTGGAAGAATATGGTGCTGATACACTTCGTACCTATGTATTGTTCATGGGTGATTATGGTGCAGCTACACCATGGAATGACAGTTCTGTAAAAGGTTGTAAGAAATTCCTTGACCGTGTTGCAGGACTGACTGATATTGTATCGGATGCTCCTGTATCTTCCGAACTGGAAATGAAGATTCATCGTACCATCAAGAAGGTTTCTTCCGATATTGAAGGTCTGAAATTCAATACAGCGATTGCCAGTCTGATGACATTGATCAATGACATTACTGCAGAAGGACATCTGACAAAAGAGGATCTGATTATCTTTATCAAGCTGCTCAGCCCGTTTGCTCCTCATCTTTGTGAGGAAATCTGGGAGAGCCTTGGCGGAGAAGGTTTTGTTACTGTTTCTCCATGGCCGGAATTTGATGAATCCAAGACTGTTGCCAAGACAACAGAAATTGGTGTTCAGGTTAATGGAAAAGTCAGAGGAACCATTGTGATCCCGACAGGATGTGAAAAAGAAGAAGCATTTGCCATTGCAAAAGCGGATGAAAGAATTGCTTCCTTCCTGGAAGGCAAGAATCTGGTAAAAGAAATTTACGTACCAAATAAAATTGTTAACTTTGTTGCAAAATAAATGATCAGAAAGAGAGACCGCCATGTTTCATGATACGGTCTCTCTTGTTTATTATATCATAGGAAAGTGCTTTGCATTTTCCTATGATATAATAAAGCCCTCCGGGCAGGATTGCACTGCGGCGGAGAGGAAATATATTGCGAAAGCAATCCGTCGCAGGCGATGAATTGTATATGAAAGAAGGACAGAAAATATGGAAAAACATGAGATAATCATAAGGGAGGCAGGAGAAAAAGATGCGGAGGCATTGTTGGAGATTTACGCGCCATATGTAAAAAATACAGCGATTACCTTTGAATATGAAGTACCGTCTGTGGAAGAATTTGCAGAACGGATCCGGCATACCAGAGAGCGGTATCCCTATCTGGCTGCAGAGATAGATAGGAAAATTGTGGGATATGCCTATGTCAGCCCCTTTCATGACCGAAAAGCCTACGACTGGGCAGTAGAAACCTCCATTTATGTGGAGAGAAATCGAAAAGGTCTGGGAATCGGAAGAAAATTGTATGATGTACTGGAACAGGTTCTTGCACATCAGAATATTCTGAATTTGAATGCGTGTATCGCTTATCCGGATCCGGAAGATGAATATCTCACCAGGGACAGCGTCAGATTTCATGAACATCTGGGCTATCGTCTGGTAGGAGAATTTTATCAGTGCGGATACAAGTTCCATAGATGGTACAATATGGTGTGGATGGAGAAGCACATCGGTCGTCATCAGGAAAATCAGCCGGAAGTGATTCCATTTCGGAAACTCCCGGCAGATGTGAAAAAAATCTGCGGAATTCAGTAATAATTGCTATGGTAATGAATTTTCAAACATGCTCTAATCCGCAGAAAGCTGTTTTCTCATTTTCTGCGGTGTTTCACCGTACAGTTTTTTAAAGGTCCGCAGGAAAATCTTATAGTTGCTGATTCCGTGACTGGACATCAGATTTGTAATAGAATCATCGGAATACAGGAGTTCATCGTGGAAGCGCATGACCCGGATATCATTGACGTATTCCAGAAATGTCTGTCCGGTATATTTTTTAAAAATTCTGCAGAAATATTCCCGGCTGAGTCCGAGATTTCCTGCCGCATCATCCAGTGTCAGCGGTTCCCGGTAATGTTCCCCCACCCAGTCCATAGTCTGAATGATCCGAAGAATATCACGATGAGCTGCTTTCTGGCTGTCAGGTGTCAGCCAGTAGGAATAATTCTTATAAAGGCAGTATAACAGGTCATGAAGCCGTGCTGTAAAGAGCAGCGGATATCCGTCTTCTTTTTTTTCATAAATGTCCAGCATTTCCAGCAGGTAGAAGGCAGGCGATAGATGGACAGACACAGTGCGGTCATGCAAAGCGATGCTGTCAGAAGGCGGACTGACAGAAGCAAGGCTCTCTGCAGCATCGCTGCAAGCGGAAGCGGCATTTCGAGGAATCCAGGTGACAAAATGCAGAGAGGCAAAATTGGGAAAAAACTGCTGCAGGGACTTTGCAGAAATCTGCAGAAGAATATAGTCCGTTTTACTGGCGGAAGTCTGTGTCATATGGATATCATTGGAATTGATGATTAGAATATCGCCGGAAGATAATTCGTAGGTTTTTGCCTGAATCACAGCGGTCAGATGTCCGGAAATTATCATAAGAATTTCCATATACTCATGCCAGTGGGCGGGAATGGTACACTCCGGAGAATGCACATAATCAAAATGAGCAGGAATCCGGCTGTTTTCACGGACCATTTCATAAGTGTATGCGGGCATGAAAAAAATCCTCCCTTTTGTAGAATGGAATCGTTAGAGCGTGTTTGAAAATTCATTACCGATATCCGCACGCTCCACTTTGCAGGAAAGCGACTTTCAAACACGTTCTGGGGTATATTTGATATCGCAGGTCAATTCTGACAAAATTTCTTTCTTACATTTTAGAATAAAAAAACAAAAATATCAATATTGACCAAGAAATAGTTAAAAAAATGAATAGAAAAGCGTATGGAAATCCTTCATAATAAGTGTAACAGAAAAAATAATTGGAGGATTATTATGAAACTTAGAAAACGTCCATTTCCAGGTACTGTTTCTGATGCTGTGACTGAGCGTGAGACAAAGAACCGTAAATTAGCCAGAAAGGCAGCTGCAGAAGGCTTTGTTCTTCTGAAAAATGAAAATCATTTTCTTCCTTTACAAAAAGGAATCAAAATCGGACTTTACGGAGCCGGCGCGATCCGAACTATTAAGGGAGGAACCGGATCCGGTGATGTGAATGAACGTGACTGTGTCAATATTTATCAGGGAATGGTAAATGCCGGATATGAAGTGACCAGCAGAGAATGGCTGGAGGATTATGATGCATTGTATGTTCAGGCAAGAGAAGACTGGAAAAACGAGATTTTCAGAAGCTTGCCGGAATATGACAACAACTTTTTCCGCGCCTATTCCGCTGCACAGTTCCAGATGCCGTGCGGCAGCGCCATTGATGTGGAAGCTGCAAAAGCAGATGGAGCAGATATTGCCGTATTTGTTCTTGCCCGTATTGCCGGTGAAAATGCGGACCGTCATACTGCAGAAGGAGATTATCTGATCACTGCGGAAGAAAAAGCACTGCTTGCTCAGGTATGCGAAGCTTATCAGAATGTGGTACTTGTAATCAATACAGGCGGTCTTGTAGACCTTGGATTTGCAGAAGAATTTTCCAACATTCCTTCCATTCTGCAGTTTATGCAGGCGGGTCAGGAAGGCGGAAGCGCTTTTGCAGATGTGATCAGCGGTGATGTGACTCCATCCGGAAAAATGACAGACACCTGGGCTATGAAATATGAGGATTATCCGAATGCCTCCTTCTTCAGCCATAACAGCGGTGATGTTTACAAAGAGGAATATAAAGAAGGCATTTATGTAGGATACCGTTACTTTGATACTTTTGATGTGCCGGTGCGTTATTGCTTTGGATACGGACTTTCCTACACCACATTTGAAGTGAATGGCGGTGAAATTTCCGTAAACGGTATGGGTACAGCAAAACCGATGGTATCGGTTAATATGACAGTCAAAAATACCGGTGATACTTATTCGGGAAAAGAAGTTGCTCAGATTTATGTATCCTGTCCGCAGGGCAGACTTCCGAAAGAATACCGTCGTCTTGCAGGCTTTGGCAAAACAGGTATTCTGGCTCCGGGCGAAAGTCAGGCTATGGAAATTTCCTTTGCTCTTTATCAGCTGGCTTCCTACAGTGAAGAAATGGCAGCGTGGGTTGTGGAAAAAGGTACTTATGGTATCTGGGCAGGAAATTCTCTGGAAAGTGCAGAACTGATCGGTTCTTTGCATCTGGATGAAGATGCTGTGATGGTTCAGTGTGAACATATCTGCGAGAGAAAGCAGGATATGGAAGAGCTGCTTCCGGATGCAGGAAAAATGCAGGAAAAAGAAGCTGCATGGCATGCTTTGGCGGAAAAGCTTCCGGCAGTAGAAATAAAGGCTTCTGAAATTGTAACAGAAACGATACAGTATTCCGGACTTTCGGATGAACTTCCGGGAAAAGCCGGAGAAATCACAGAGAGTCTGTCTCTGGATCAGCTGGTTGCATTTGCTACCGGTGATATCAATGCAGGACAGAGCGAACTTGGTTCTGCAGGACAGACCGTTCCGGGTGCTGCAGCAGAAACCGTTTCTGTAGCTGCGATGGATCCGTGGAATGTGGCTAGTATGGTTCTTGCAGACGGACCTGCAGGTATTCGTCTGAAACAGTCTTATCAGGTTGTTGACGGAAAAATCGAAGCAGGCGAGTTCCTGGAAGCTCTGGAAGGCGGATTCTTTGCAGGAAAACGTGAGAAGAAAGGAACTACCTATCATCAGTATTGTACAGCAATTCCGGTTGGAACACTTCTTGCCCAGACCTGGAATGTGGAACTGATCAAAGAAGTCGGTGAAATGATCGGTCATGAAATGGAACTGTTTGAAGTGACCCTGTGGCTGGCTCCAGGCATGAATATTCACAGAAATCCTCTTTGCGGAAGAAACTTTGAATATTATTCCGAGGATCCGCTTCTTTCCGGTATGATGGCAGCAGCCATGACACTTGGCGTGCAGAAAGTGCCGGGATGCGGAACTACCATCAAGCATTTTGCATGCAACAATCAGGAAGACAACCGTATGGGATCTGACAGTGTGCTTTCCGAGAGAACGCTCCGTGAGATTTATCTGAAAGGCTTTGAAATTGCAGTAAAGAACTCTCAGCCGATGTCTATGATGACATCCTACAATCTGATCAATGGCGTTCACGCTGCCAACTGTTATGATATCTGTACAAAGGCTGCCAGAGATGAATGGGGATTTGCCGGAGCAATTATGACAGACTGGACAACAACAACGGATTCCACTGCAGGTGTATGTACCGCTTCCGGATGTATGCGTGCCGGAAACGATATGGTTATGCCGGGAGATCCGTCTGATCATGAAAATATCCGTAAGGAACTGGAAGAGGGAACTCTGGATATCCGCGAACTGAAACGCTGCGTATGCAATACCGTCAGAGTAGCGCTTCAGTCCAACCAGTATGAAGATGCGGTAAGCTATCTGGAACAGTTTGAAGGACTGGATTGTTATATGACTGCTAAATAAAAGAAATGTGGAAAGGTGCTGTCTGTAAAAGGGCGGCATCCTTTTTTGTTTAGATGTATCGCAGGGTTTTCCGTGGGACTTTTTCCTTGCGTGCTGTCTGCAGATAATCTATAATAACTTTTATAAAAGATTTCATGCAGGTGAAAACAATGAATGAGATGAAACGAAATAATAAAGTCAGAATTGCAAAATATATTTCGCAGAGAGGAATGACTTCGAAGGCTGAAATTTCTTCTCGGCTGAATCTGAGCATGCCGACTACTCTTCAGAATGTGAAAGAACTGGTGGAGGCCGGCGTGGTGGAGGAGAGCGGGGTTTTTGAATCCACAGGCGGCAGGAAAGCCAAAGCACTGTCTATTTCTGCGGATGTAGGCTATACGGCAGGAATGGATATTACAGCCAATCATATTACGTTTGTACTGGTCAATATGAGGCGGGAGCCGGTAAATAAGAAGAGAATCCGCATTCCTTATGAAAATACCTATTCTTACTATGGGAAAATGGGGGAACTGCTGCACGATTTTATAGAAGAGTCAGGTGTCAGTGAGGCGAAAATCATCGGTGTGGGAATTTCTCTCCCGGGAATTGTGAATCAGGAAGAAAAAGTCCTGCTTCGTTCCCACGCATTAAATGTGAAAAATGTCAGTTTTAAAACGATAGAACATGCAATCGGTTTTCCGTATGCTCTGGAAAATGATGCCAACAGTGCAGCTTATGCGGAACTTACAGGGAGTGAGAATCATACGATTTACCTTTCCCTGAGCAATACGGTAGGAGGGGCTATTTATCTTCATGACAAACTGTATCCGGGAGAAAATTTCAGGAGCGGTGAATTTGGCCATATGATCATTGAGAAAGGCGGACGCCCATGCTACTGCGGCAAGCGGGGATGCGCAGATGCCTATTGTTCCGCGAAGGTGCTGCAGCGCCTGACGGATGACAATCTGGAGCTGTTTTTCCGGAAGCTGAAAGAAGGAGAGAAAACCTGTGTGCAGATCTGGGAAGAATATCTGGATGATCTTGCTGTGGTCGTTTCCAATCTTCGGATGGCTTTTGACTGTGATATTGTTCTTGGAGGATATGTGGGAGGTTATCTGGAAGAGTTTCTGCCGGAGCTTGGAAGAAAAATCATGGAGTATAATAAATTTGATCTGGATACCTCGTATTTGCGAACCGGGAAATATAAATTGGAAGCTGCGGCATACGGTGTTACCCTGAAATTTATAGAACGCTTTTTTGATACATTATAGAGCGTGTTTGAAAAAGGCTTTCCGACAGATTGGGACGCACATCTGTCGGAAAGCCTTTCGGGCAGGAGTCTTTCCTGTATATGGATGAGTTCAGAGTCAGGATTTTTTTATGTGGCTCTCGTAGTCTTTCAGTGAGCGGATGGCCTGTCCTGACAGAGGGAAAAGAGCCAGCATATTGAAAATCGTCATCAGTCCGATTCCGATATCACCCAGATCCCAGACAAAGGTGTAGGCAGCCAGTCCCCCGATAAAGAGCATCACAAGTGCAAGGATTTTATAAAGTGTCTGTGAAAGCCAGTTATCGCCGAAAAGATAGGCGATGTTTGGCCTTGCATAAAACAGAATGCCGATAAAGGTGGAGAAACTGAACAGCCATAATGTGGCGGCTATAAAAATAACGCCGAATCTTCCAAGGTGATGGCTCATGGCGGTCTGAAGCAGATCCATACCGGTCAGACCTGCGGTCAGTTCCACCGGAGCCAGAAGCATGATCATGGCAGAACAGCTGCAGATCACGATGGTATCGATGAATACGCCGAATGCCTGCAGCAGACCTTCTTTGGCAGGATGACTGATATCGGCAGCTGCAGCAGCGCAGGGAGCAGAACCGGAACCGGCTTCATTGGAAAAAAGCCCGCGCTTGGCTCCGTTCATCAGTACAGCGCCAAACCCTCCTGCCACTGCCTGTCGGAGACCGAATGCTTCTTCAAAAATCTGCCGGAAAACGGCTGGAAGCTGTCCGGCATTTTTTACAATAATAAATATGGTGATTAGAAAATAACAGCCTGCCATCACAGGTACGATTACATCCAGCACTTTTACTGTAGCGTTTTTTCGAAGAACAATGACTGCTGCAAAAATAACAAGTACAATTGTCGTATAAAGCGGTGGGATATGAAAAGCATTTTCAAATGCGGAGGAAACCGAGTTTCCGATTACCTGGCTGATTCCGCACCAGCAAAGCAGTCCTGACAGAGCAAATAAAGAGGCAATGACGGAGCGTTTCAGGCGATGTCCTTTTTTGTAAAAAAGATGATGGATATAATAAGCCGGACCACCGCGGAATCCGCCGTAAAGGGGATCTTTTTCTTTATACAGCTGTGCAAGTGTTGCTTCTATAAATGCAGTGGAGGAGCCGAGAAGGGCTGTAACCCACATCCAGAATACCGCACCTGCACCACCCATGGAAATAGCGGCAACGACTCCTACCAGATTGCCCATTCCGACTCTGGTGGCTGTGGAAATGATCAGTGCCTGTACACCGGATATAGAGTTTTTTTCGGAACTGGTTTTCTTCTCCACAGAGATTTTCAGCATTTCAGGAAAGAGGCGGAAAGGAAGGAACCTTGTACGGATGGTAAAATAAATACCTGCGGGTATCAGGAGCAGAACCAGCAGGGAAAGCCCGATGGAACTGCCGCCGGGAAGCGGGATTGTGACAAGATCTCCCCATAGAAGATTGTAAAAAAACTGTATAAACGACATGTCGATTTCCTCCGGATAATAAAGTTGGTTGCCCCGTACAGGTGTTAGCCAGTGTCGTCTGACTGTCATTAACAGATGACGGGGAACACATATGTTTCAGTATATAGTAGAAATGCGAATATGTAAACAATTGTTCAGAAAGAAGGGAAAATTGTGGACAGAAAAATTATACATGTGGATATGGATGCTTTTTTTGCTTCTGTGGAAAGCAGAGATCATCCGGAACTTGCCGGTAAGCCGCTGATTATCGGAGCCCTTCCGCAGGAACGCGGCGTGGTATCTACCTGCAGCTATGAAGCAAGGAAATACGGAGTACGTTCCGCCATGAATATCAAGGAGGCTTACCGCCGCTGTCCGCAGGGAATCTATATGCATCCGGACATCCGGAAGTACCGGGAAGTATCTGCACAGCTTCATGAAATCTGGGGTACATATACCGATGTGATGGAATATATTTCGCTGGATGAAGGATATCTTGATGTGACAGGCAGCATCCGGCTTTTTGGCAGTGCCCGGAATATTGGACAGATGATCCGGGAACGGACCAGAAAAGAAGTGGGGCTGACCTGTTCTGTGGGAATCGGATACAGCAAGGCGACGGCAAAATTTGCCAGTGAGGAGAAAAAGCCGGATGGATTTTTTGAAATTCCGGATCAGGAATTCTTTCGGGAACTGATAAAAAAACGGAAAATAGAAGTTCTTCTCGGGGTGGGAAACCGTTCCTCTGAAAAGCTGCATGAAATGCACATTTACACTGTGCAGGATCTGTTGGAAAATCAAAAGCGTGTAGAGGAAGTGTTCGGCAAAAGAGGTCGTCAGATTGTAGAAATTGCGCAGGGAATTGATGAGAGGGAAGTGGTTCCCTATTATGAATCCGAAGCCAAATCCATCAGCAGGGAACACACCTTTCAGCAGGATTCTTCAGACCTGGAATATCTGAAAAGCTACCTTCGGATTTTTGCAAAGGAATTGAGTCTGAAACTGCGTTCCAGGGGATGTTATTGTCAGACGGTGACGCTGAAGATTACCTATGCTTCCATGAAAGGGATTACCCGTTCGCAGACGGTGGAACCGACAAACAGCACAGAAACGATTTATCATACAGCTGCGGGACTGCTTGAGAAAATTCCGTTTCAGCCGATTCGACTGATTGGAATCGGAACTGGTAATTTTACAGAGAGCAAAACAGAGCAGATTTCCCTCTGGAATCTGAAAGATGTGGAAAAAGAGAACAAAAAAGAGGAGTTAAATCAAAAACTGTTCGGACTTCAGAAAAAATACGGTTCCGGTATTATCAAAACTGCCGCAGAACTGGAAGCCGAGACAAAAATCCGGATGAAAGCAGAGAAAAAAACGCCGCATCGTTTTTAAAACGAGAACCGGAAAGGCAATATATAACTGTCATTGTCAAAGACAGGAATTATTACTAAATAAAAAGAAAATAGAAATGAAGCAGAAAAACAAAAATGAAACAGAAGATCAGAGTTGACAAGTCGCAGAAGAGATGATAAAATTTCCCAGAAATGTAACATCCGTGAGGGAGTAGTTGGCATAGAAATATGTGGCAAGTCAACATACTGACTGAGAGGTCTGGCTTGCATTAAATAACGAGACTCATGTATAGAGGGATAGTGTCTATACATGGTCTTTTTTTGTACCCAGGTATAGGCGTGTCGCCTCACCTGGTTTTTTTACATCATATTTCTTTGTATTTCAGGAAAGTGCGTTGTATTTTTCTGTGGTATAAAAAATATGACCGTGATTCTATTTTACGAAGGAGGATAAAATGGGACTTTTTGAACTTTTTGTACTGGCAGTGGGACTGTCTATGGATGCGTTTGCCGTATCTGTCTGTAAGGGGCTTTCTCTTGGAAAAATCAACTGGAAGCATATGGCGACGGCAGGTTTGTGGTTTGGCGGATTTCAGGCGCTGATGCCGCTGATCGGGTATCTGGGGGGAAGGTATTTTACAGATATGATCACTCATTACGCACACTGGATCGCGTTTGCTCTGCTGCTGTTTATCGGAGCCAGCATAGTGAAGGAATCTTTTGGAGAAGAGGAAGAGATGGATGGCTCCATGGCTGCCAGAGATATGTTTATTCTGGCGGTGGCGACCAGTATTGATGCACTTGCGGTTGGTGTGACCTTTGCATTTCTGAAGGTTGCGATTATCCCGGCAATCTGCTTTATCGGTGTGGTAACCTTTGTCTGTTCTGCGGCAGGGGTGAAGATTGGAAGTCTTTTTGGCATGAAATACAAGTCAAAAGCAGAATTGTGCGGTGGTATCATTCTGATTCTGATCGGATTGAAAATTCTTCTGGAAGGACTTGGAATTCTGGCATGAAACAGATTGCAGATTTGCACATACATTCCCGGTATTCTATGGCAACCAGCAAAGAAGGAACACCGGAATATCTGGATCTCTGGGCAAGAAAAAAGGGAATTTCCATGGTGGGAACCGGCGATTTTACTCATCCTGCATGGAGAGAGGAACTGAGAGAAAAACTGGTCCGGACAGAAGATGGATTATACCGGCTGAAAGAGGAATATCTTCCGTCAGAAACAGCAGCATATGCGGAGAAATCTCCGTTATTTGTGATATCCGGAGAAATCAGTTCCATTTATAAGAAAAATGGAAAGACAAGAAAGGTGCATAATGTCATTCTCCTTCCGGGGCTGGAAGAAGCAGAAAAACTGTCCGAAAAGCTGGGAAAAATAGGAAATATCCATTCGGATGGAAGGCCGATTCTTGGTCTGGACAGTCATGATCTGCTGGAAATGCTGCTGGAAACATGTTCTTCGGGAATCCTGATTCCGGCACACGTCTGGACACCGCATTTTGGGCTGTTTGGAGCTTGTTCCGGTTTTGATACGATGGAAGAATGCTTTGGAGATCTGACACCTTATGTACATGCTGTAGAAACAGGACTTTCTTCCGATCCACCGATGAACTGGAGACTTTCCGCCCTGGATGGGATTCAGCTGGTGTCCAATTCAGATGCACATTCTCCGTCAAAGCTTGGAAGAGAAGCCACTCTTCTGGACTGCGACGCTTCCTATGAAGGGCTGTACAGGGCAGTTCAGGAAGGAAAAGGTCTGGACGGGACACTGGAATTTTTTCCGGAAGAGGGGAAATATCACTATGACGGACATTGGAGATGTCAGGTATGCCTCAGTCCGAAAGAAGCAGAAGCCTGCGGCGGAATATGTCCGGTTTGTGGAAAAAAACTCACAATGGGAGTGGATCACCGGATTGGGCAGCTGGCGGACCGGGAGGAAGGTTACGTAAAAAAAGATGCCAGGCCCTTTGAGAGTCTGGTTCCTCTGCCTGAGGTGTTATCTGCCGTGATGGGATATTCGGCAGCAAGTAAGAAAGTACAGGGAGAATATGAACGTTTGCTGTCCAGTCTTGGCCCGGAGTTTTCTATTCTGAGAGAAATCCCGCTGGAGGATATTCAGAGAGAAGGCGGTACGCAGGCAGCAGATGGAATACGCAGAATGCGTGAGGGAAGTGTGATCCGGCGCCCCGGATATGACGGAGAATATGGACAGATTCTTCTGTTTGCTGATGAGGAAAAATAGAACGAAAATTTCAGGATTCACGGGAAAACGTTGAAATCAGTGGAATGATATGATAGGATAAAGAAATAAAAAGGTTACTGTTCACAGTAACACAAAAATGATTTTTGAATGGATGAGAAAAGTACAGCTGACAAAAAATACAGGTTAATTTAAGCAACAGGAGAACAGACAATGAGTGTATTAGACAGTGTAAAAGCAGTAAAAAAAGCAGAAGCCGGAATGGCATCGCAGCCGGAAGAAGTACGTAATCGTGCTCTGGAAGAGATTGGGCGAAGCCTGGAAGAGAATCAGAAACTGATTTTTGAGGCGAATGCAGAAGATATGGAGCAGGCCAGAAAAGAAGGAAAAGCAGCGCCGATTCTGAAAAGACTGGAACTGAATGCGGATAAGCTTCAGGTTCTGGTCAGTGGAATCCAGGACCTGATTCATCTGCCTGATCCGCTTTTTAAGACACAGCTTGCGAGAGAATTGGATAAAGGACTGACTCTTTATCGGGAAAGCTGTCCGATCGGAACCATCGGTATTATTTTTGAAGCAAGACCGGACGCACTTGTTCAGATTTCCACTCTTTGTGTAAAGAGCGGCAACTGTGTGATCTTAAAAGGCGGCAGTGAGGCGGCGAGAACGAACAGAGTCCTGTTTCAGCTGATCTATCAGGCGGTATTGAAAGCCGGACTTCCGGAGAATTGCCTGCTTCAGCTGGAAGACCGGGAGGAAATTGCAGAACTTCTGAAATGTTCCGGATATGTGGATCTGCTGATTCCGCGCGGTTCCAATAATTTTGTGCGCTATATCATGGAAAATACCAAAATTCCGGTTATGGGGCATGCGGATGGAATCTGCCATATTTATGTGGACAGAGAAGCAGATCTGGAAAAAGCAGTTCCGATTATTTTTGATGCCAAGACACAGTATGTGGCTGCCTGCAATACCGTAGAAACGCTTCTGGTCCACAGAGAAATTGCAGCAGAGCTTTTGCCGAAGCTGAAAGAGGCCATGGATGGCAAAGTAGAGATCAGAGGAACAGAAGAAGTACAGAGACTGATTTCCTGTGCGGCCGCTACAGAAGAGGATTTTGCAAAGGAATATATGGATTATATTATATCTGTGAAGCTTGTGGACAGTCTGGAAGAAGCGATTGAGCATATCAATACCTATGGTTCTCACCATACAGACTGTATTATTACGGAAGACGCCGGGGCTGCTGAGAAATTCATGCGTATGGTGGATTCCGCCGGGGTTTATCAGAATTGTTCCACCCGTTTTGCAGATGGATATCGTTATGGCTTTGGTGCGGAAGTGGGGATCAGCACCAGCAAGATCCATGCGAGGGGGCCGGTTGGTCTGGAAGGTCTGGTAAGCTATAAATATAAGCTTTTTGGAAGCGGACAGATTGTTGGAGATTATGCATCGGGAAAGAGTCAGTTCCATTTCAGAGATCTTTAATCGGGAAAATCAGTCTGGCAGATGATCAGACGAAGCTGTCAGGGATGAAAAAATAATAACCGGACAGCATCAATCAGACAAAAAAGAAAGCTGATTTGGTATTTCACAAAAGGCTCAGTAAGAGATATAATAAAGGTATACGAAAACAGATGCCTGGGGTAAGCAAAAACAGAAATGTAAAGGAGAGTAATTATGATTATTTATGCCGCAAAAGATTATCAGGACATGAGCAGAAAGGCAGCGAATATTATGTCTGCCCAGATTATTATGAAGCCGGATGCAGTTCTTGGACTGGCGACCGGTTCCACTCCGGTGGGTATGTATCAGCAGCTTGTTGAGTGGTATCAGAAGGGAGATCTGGATTTTTCCAGAGTGTCCAGCGTGAATCTGGACGAATACCGTGGACTTTCCGGTGACAATGAGCAGAGCTACCGTTATTTCATGAACACCAATCTTTTTGATCATGTAAATATTGATAAATCCAGAACTTTTGTGCCGAATGGACTGGAGGAAGATGCTGATAAAGCGTGCGCGGACTATAATGCAATCATCCACAGCATGGGTGGTGTGGATATGCAGCTTCTGGGAATCGGCGGAAACGGTCATATCGGTTTCAATGAGCCGGGAGATGCTTTTGAAAAAGAAACACATGTAGTGGATCTTACCGAGAGTACGATTCAGGCAAATTCCAGATTCTTCGAGAGTATGGATGAAGTTCCGAAACAGGCATATACAATGGGAATCAAGAATATTATGGCTGCCAGAAAGATTCTTCTGGTTGCAACAGGAGCTGCAAAGGCGCAGGCACTGTATGATTCTCTGTACGGACCGATCACTCCGAATGTACCGGCATCTATTCTGCAGCTTCATAATGACCTGACGGTAGTGGCAGACGAAGATGCACTGTCTCTGATCAGAGAAGAAGGACTTCTGTAATGTTTTTATAAATTTTGTACATATGCGATAAACCAGACAGACACGGTATTTTACTGCAGGCTATTGCGGTGAGGCCCGTGTCTGCTGTGTTTCTGCCATATTAAGGAGAAAACAATGATTATTACTGTAACAATGAATCCGGCAATCGACAAGACCGTAGAAATTGACACACTTCTGCACGGCGGTCTGAACAGGATCAAAAAAGTGGAATATGATGCCGGAGGCAAGGGAATTAATGTTTCCAGAACGATTCTGGAACTGGGAGGAACGAGCATAGCTACCGGATTTCTGGCAGGAAATAACGGACGGACGATTGCGGCGGTCCTTGAAGAAAAGGGAATTTCCTGTGATTTTGTATGGGTGGACGGAGAAACCAGAACAAACACCAAAGTGTTTGAACAAAGCGGTGCGCTGACGGAACTGAATGAGCCGGGACCTGTGATCACAGAGGAGAAAATGGATATACTGATGAAAAAGCTGGAAGGTTATGCAGAAGAGGGAACCCTGTTTGTATTGTCCGGCAGTATACCTGCAGGCATCCCCAGGGATACGTATGCCAGAATCACCCGAATGGTGCACGAAAAAGGTGCGGAAGTTCTTCTGGATGCTGACGGGGAACTGTTTCGTCTGGGGCTGGAGGCAGAACCTGATATTCTCAAACCCAACCGGACAGAGCTTGAGGAATATGCGGGAATTTCCATGGAGGAACCAGTATCCGAACTGAGAAATACGGCAGAAAAGCTTAAGGAAAAGGGGGCAAAAATCATCGCAGTATCCATGGGAAAAGAAGGTGCCATGTTTGTCTTTGGAGATTCCGCATTCCGCTGTCCCGCACTGGAGGTGAAGGCGCATTCCACAGTGGGAGCAGGGGATGCCATGGTAGCAGGTCTGGCATATGCATGGGAGAAAAAAATGAAGAAAGAAGATCTGATGCGTCTGTGTATGGCGGTGTCAGCAGGTGCAGTGACCACAGTTGGAACAAAGCCGCCGTCACGAAAACTGACAGACTGTCTGATGGAACAGGTGATTATGAATCAGTTGGATGAAAGAGAGGACAGGCTATGAATGCTGTATATGAAAGACTGGAAAAAAGTCTGGAGAGTATCCGGGAAAAGACCGATTTTGTACCGCGGCTGGCTCTGATTCTCGGGTCAGGCCTGGGTGGATTTGCAGATGAGATCCGGGTTGTGCAGACAGTAGATTACGGAGAAATTGAAGGTTTTCCGGTATCAACGGTACCCGGACACAAAGGCAGATTTCTTTTTGGATATGTGGACCATGTTCCTGCGGTTGTCATGCAGGGAAGAGTGCATTATTATGAAGGATATTCCATGGAACAGGTAGTACTTCCGGTACGTCTGATGAAGCTGCTTGGAGCGGAAGTGCTGTTTCTGACCAATGCTGCCGGAGGGGTGAATTATGAGTTTCATCCGGGAGATTTTATGCTGATCAAAGATCAGATTGCTTCTTTTGTTCCTTCTCCGCTGATCGATCCCAATGTGGAAGAACTTGGTCCGCGGTTTTGTGATATGAGTCAGGTTTATGATGCAGATCTGAGGGATATCATCCGTAAAACCGCAGAGGATCTGCAGATTCCGCTTCAGGAGGGCGTATATCTCCAGCTGACCGGTCCTGCATATGAGACACCTGCGGAGGTTCGGATGGTGAGAACTCTCGGGGCGGATGCAGTGGGAATGAGTACTGCCTGTGAAGCAGTTGCCGCGAATCATATGGGAATGAAAATCTGTGGGATTTCCTGTATTTCCAATCTTGCATGCGGAATGACAGAGCAGCCCCTTTCTCATCAGGAAGTCCAGGAAACCGCAGACAGAGTGGGCCCGCTTTTTCAGAAGCTGGTAAAAGAATCTATTATCCGGATAGGAGAAATATTTGATGAATAAGCACATAGAACAGAACGGTCCTCAAGGTCAGACGATGAAAGTGATTGCCAGAATTCATACGGATTTTCCTACAAAATTCGGAATTCCTCATCAGAGCAGCCGAATCGCAGAACTGAAAAGTCAGATTGTTTTTGAACCGGAATATCGGATTCCGGAGGCGGTAAGAGGACTGGAAGAATTCACACATCTCTGGCTGATCTGGGAATTTTCCCAGTCTGTGAGAGAAAAATGGTCTCCTACAGTTCGGCCGCCGAAGCTTGGCGGGAATATCCGAAAGGGTGTATTTGCCACACGCTCCCCGTTTCGACCGAATCCTCTGGGACTTTCGTCTGTCAGGCTGGAACGGATTGAGATGGATAAAGAACGGGGCCCGGTTCTTCATATTACCGGTGCAGATCTGATGGATGGAACTCCAATCTATGATATCAAACCATACCTTCCCTATGTAGACAGTCATCCGGATGCATCCGGAGGATTTACGGATCAGATCTCCTATGAAAAGCTGGAAGTTATTTTTCCCGATGAGTGGCTGGAACAGATACCGGAATCGTCAAGAGAGGCTTTGATTCAGGTTCTTGCTGCTGATCCGAGACCGGGCTATCAGAAAGATGCGGATAGAATTTACGGACTGGCATTTCAGGATAAAGATATTCATTTCCGGGTAAAAGGGCGTGTACTGACCGTGTGCGGCATTTCGGATTACCGGAAGGAGAGGGAGAAGCGTGTCTGATCAGATACTGGCAAATTTGATATGGAACCCTTTGGGGAGCAGACCGGCCTTGTGAAATATCACAGTTTTATCGGCCAAAAGTAAGAAATACTTGCAAAAATCGCTTTTTTTCACTAAAATATATTCGATTTTTAATGAGAACTTATAAGTGAAAAATGAGGAGCAGTATTATGAAAAAAGTAGTAAAGTTCGGCGGAAGTTCCCTGGCCAATGCGCAGCAGTTTGAAAAAGTGGGAGAAATCATCAGAAGTGAGGAGAGCAGACGATATGTTGTTCCGTCCGCACCCGGAAAACGGTTCAGCGGAGATACAAAGGTGACGGATATGCTCTATCAGTGCTATGCTGCAGCATGTGAAGGCACTGAGTTTGGCGAACAGCTCCAGGCAATCAAGGAACGTTATTATGAGATTATCCGTGGTCTGGGCCTGGATCTTTCTCTGGAAGATGAATTCAAGCAGATTGAGGCAGACTTTAAGGCTCAGGCAGGGAAAGAATATGCGGCTTCCCGAGGCGAGTTCCTGAACGGAAAAGTGATGGCAGCTTATCTTGGATACGAATTTGTAGATGCCGCATCTGTGATTCGTTTTGACAAAAATAAAAACCTCGATGCAGAAAAAACAGACAAGCTTCTTGGCAAACGTCTCGCAAAATGTGAATGCGCAGTCATTCCGGGCTTTTATGGTGCCATGGAAGACGGAACGGTTACAACATTTTCCAGAGGCGGTTCTGATGTGACCGGTTCTCTGGTGGCAAAGGCGATTCACGCAGATGTTTATGAGAACTGGACGGATGTTTCCGGATTTCTGGTAACAGATCCGAGAATCGTAGAGAATCCTGTTGCAATGGATACCATTACTTACCGCGAACTTCGTGAGCTTTCCTATATGGGAGCAACGGTTCTTCATGAAGATGCAATCTTCCCGGTGCGTAAAGAGGGAATTCCGATCAATATCCGCAATACCAACCGTCCGCAGGATAAGGGAACCTTTATTGTGGAAAGCACCTGTAAGAAGCCGAAGTATGTGATTACCGGTATTGCCGGCAAAAAAGGATTCTGCTCCATCAATATTGAGAAATCCATGATGAACAGTGAAATAGGATTTGGCAGAAAAATCCTTCAGGTTTTTGAGGATCAGGGAATCAGTTTTGAGCATGTTCCGTCCGGAATTGATACCATGACAGTATTTGTCCATCAGGATGAATTTGAAGATAAGGAACAGCAGGTAATTGCCGGAATTCACCGTGCGGTACAGCCGGATTTTGTGGAAATGGAATCTGATCTGGCACTGATTGCTGTTGTAGGAAGAGGAATGAAGTCCCAGAGGGGAACAGCAGGAAGAATCTTTTCCGCACTTGCGCATGCCAATGTCAATGTAAAGATGATTGATCAGGGCTCCAGTGAGCTGAATATCATAATTGGTGTGGCAAATAATGAATTTGAAAGAGCAGTAAAAGCAATTTATGATATTTTTGTACTGACACAGATCTGAGAGACAGAGCGTGTTTGAACATCCATTTTCCATGTCTGTACACTTCAGGCATGTTCTAAAGCGATAAATATGGAAAGAAGAAATAGCAGTTAAGAAAGAAAATCCCGGACATTTTTTGTTCCGGGATTTTTCAGTAAAAAATACATGTCCTTTCTCATTATTTAAATGATATTCTAACATTTCGTCCCGTTTTATGGTCTTGACCAGAACGGATGTTTGCTATATAATTCTGAAAAGAACAAATGTTTGGGAGAACGGATATGGTAATACAGGAATCATTAAGTATTATGGAAAAACTGGAAATTCTGTCAGATGCTGCGAAGTATGATGTGGCCTGTACTTCCAGCGGAGTGGATCGCAAGGGTGACGGCCGGGGAATCGGAAACAGTATTCATGCGGGAATCTGCCACAGCTTTGCCGGAGACGGGCGATGCATCAGTCTTTTGAAAGTACTGTATACAAACGAATGTGTATTTGACTGTAAATATTGTGTGAACCGTGCATCCAATGATGTCGTACGGACCAGTTTTACACCGGAAGAGATCAGCAGGCTTACAATCGAGTTTTACAGACGAAATTATATTGAAGGACTGTTTTTGAGCTCCGGTGTGAAGGGGAGTCCGGATGCGACCATGGAAGAGATGATCCGGGCAGTGGAATTGCTCCGCAGAAAGTACCACTTTCAGGGTTATATTCATTTGAAGGCGATACCGGGCACCTCTCCGGAACTGATCGAGCGGGCCGGCTTTCTGGCAGACAGAATGAGTGTGAATCTGGAACTTCCTACTTCAGAGGGATTGAAGCGCCTGGCGCCGAACAAAAGCCGCAGGACGATACTGAAGCCTATGCGGCAGATTCAGGCCCGGCATATGGAGAATAAACAGGAACTGGCATTGTATCGCCATGCGCCAAGTTTTGTTCCGGCAGGACAGAGCACACAGATGATCATAGGGGCGACTGGTGAAAGTGATTATCAGATCGTATCTGTTGCAGAATCTCTGTACAGACAGTTTTCGCTGAAAAGGGTATTTTATTCTGCATTTGTGGCGGTGAATCAGGACAGTGCGCTTCCCATGCTTCCCCAGGGACCGCCTCTTCTTCGGGAACACAGACTGTATCAGGCAGACTGGCTTTTGCGGTTTTATGGTTTTCGGGCAGACGAACTTCTGTCAGAGAAGCATCCGAATTTTAATCTTCTTCTGGATCCCAAGTGTGACTGGGCAATCAGTCATCTGGAATATTTTCCGGTGGAGATTAATTCTGCGGACTACCGGACACTTCTGCGTGTTCCGGGAATCGGAGAGAAATCTGCAACCAGAATCATTGGGGCAAGACGATATCACTCTCTTGATTTTCCGGATCTTCGAAAGATTGGCGTGGTTCTTAAGAGAGCACTGTATTTTATTACCTGCAATGGTCACACCATGTATCCGGTGAAGCTGGATGAGGATTATATTATTCGCAATATGCTGGATCCAAGAGAGAAAGATAAGCTTCCGGTGCACGGGTCGGAAATGACTTATCGTCAGCTTTCTCTATTTGATGATTGTACAGGAGGGATGCAGAATGGATGATGAGAAAATCATTCTGGTTTGTGAGGACAGTCTGGAAGGAATTTTTTCTGCCATATACGATGGCTGGAAATGGAAGCTTCGCGGCAGACAGGTGGAAATCTCTGTAAAAGAGCCGGAGTATCCGGATTTTTTCACAACAGTTATGAAAACGGTGTCAGACAGTGAAAAAGCCGGGAAAGTACTGCGTACGGTCAGCAGCAAGCTTGGCCATCATGTGTATGAGGCAGTATGTTATGCGGCGGCATCCTGCCATCCAGACAGGGGAACTCTTGTCTTTCAGGTGCTCTGGATGGCTCTTTCAGGGAAGAAAAATGACAGAAGGGTGTTGGAAAATATGGCGGATCCGGCAGTAAATACCGTTGCGAAACTGAGAATCCGGGTATGGCATGAGCTGCACAGATATTATGGGTTTGTGCGCTTTCGTGAGATTGGAGGAAGGGTATTGTTTTCGGAAATATCACCGGAAAATGATATTCTGGAAATGCTGGGACCGCATTTTTCGGACAGGTTTCCCAATGAGGACTGGATGATCTATGACAGCAGCAGATGTAAGGTACTCCTGCATCCAAGAGGGCAGAATGCCTATATACAGAAAGATGCAGTAATGAATCCGAATATGAAGAATGGACTGGAAGAGAAAGAAGAATATGAAGAATTGTGGAAACGATTTTGCAGCAGTGTTACCATTCAGGAGAGAAAGAATCCGCATCTGCAGCAGCAGTTTCTGCCGTTAAAATTTCGTTCAAAAATGACAGAATTTTCATAGAATATATGTCATTTTCTACTGAAGAAAAAAGGAATATTTTTCCATATTTGTGGAAAAAGTCGAAAAGTTTAAACAAAATTTTAACTGCCTTGACAAGAAACTCCCGGAATGGCAAAATACACATAAGGTGTAATCGTTTTCATAAATGCGTTGCATCTGTAAGAAAATACTGAACTGCAGTCTTACATAAGGGAGGATGATGAATCATGACAGAACGTAAGATTAAATTTCGAAAGGCAGAAGACGTAAGAGAATTTGTAAATGCAGCAAGCAGATGTGATTTTGATATAGATATTTTTTATAATCGCATTATTATTGATGCGAAATCCATTCTCGGAGTACTCAGTATGGATTTGACGAGAGTCATGACTGTAAAGTGCTACGGCGAAGATAAGAATTTTAACAAGACAATCGCAAAATTTGCGGTAGTATAACAGAATACGTCGGGTTGTCTGAAAATCGTTACAGATGCAAAGGTGCATATTTCCGCTGGGAGTATGTGCCTTTTTCCATATCGCCGCAGGCGGAAAAGCCTGTAAAGTGGAGCGTACAGATGGCGGGAATGAATTTTCAAACACGCTCTAGAGTCAGAGTCTTTTCCTTTGCATGGATGTCATGAAGATCTCTGCAGCGGTGGCTTTTGACCGGAAAACGATATCATGCTATAATGGTCAGAAAATGCAGATGCTGTTTCCTGTTCACTGGATCTATCGAATCATAATCAGTCATATCACTTTATTATTGAGGTACAAATGATCCTGAAGCGTGTGACTGTGGATAATGGGAATAGCAGCGGGTAAAGGCAGGGCTGGCTTATGGAAAAACCGGTGATTCGCATTTCGGTGCGAAATCTGGTGGAGTTTATTTTGCGAAGCGGTGATCTGGACAGCACCAGAGGATCAATGGACAAAGAGGCTATGCTGAAAGGCAGCCGTATTCACAGAAAAATACAGAAGCAGATGGGAAGCGGATATCGCCCGGAAGTTTCTCTGAAGAAGGAAACAGAATATGAAGATCTGATCATCCTGGTGGAAGGCCGTGCAGATGGGATTTTTTCAGAACAGGAAGAGACTTATATTGATGAGATCAAAGGGATTTACGGAAAACTGGAACGTCTTGAGGAACCAGTGCCGGTTCACCGTGCGCAGGCAATGTGCTATGCCTGGATACAGGCGGACAAAGAAGAACTGGAGGAAATCGGAATCCAGATGACCTATGCCAATCTTGATACGGAAGAAATCCGCCGTTTTCGGGAAACCATTTCCAGAAAAACACTTGAAATATGGTATCAGAACCTTCTGGATGAATATCATAAATGGGTTTCCTATCAGAATGCCTGGCGTGTGAAACGCAATGCGTCCATGGAACATCTGGAATTTCCTTTTCCTTACAGAGATGGTCAGAGGAAGATGGTATCCAGTGTTTACCATACGATCTCCGCAGGCAGACAGATTTTTATACAGGCTCCAACCGGAATCGGCAAGACAATGTCTACGGTATTTCCGGCGGTCCGTGCCATGGGAGAGGGAAAAGGCGAGACACTTTTTTATCTGACGGCTAAGACGATCACCAGAACAGTAGCCGAGGAAGCGTTTACGATTCTGCAGAAAAATGGTCTTTTGTTTAAAGTCATCACAATCACGGCAAAGGAAAAACTGTGTTTCTGCGAGAAAACAGAGTGTAATCCATCTTCCTGCCCATATGCCAGAGGACATTTTGACAGGGTCAATGATGCAGTATATGAATTGTGGACGCAGGAACAGGTGTATGACAGAGAAACGCTGAAAGCCCATGCAGAGAAATGGCAGGTATGTCCTTTTGAGATGTGCCTGGATCTGGCTATATGGGCTGATGGTATTATCTGTGATTATAATTATGTATTTGACCCTAATGTTCACCTGAAACGCTTTTTTGGGGAAAATGACTCCGGGAAATATATTTTTCTGATCGATGAGGCACATAATCTGGTAGAACGCGGGCGGGAAATGTACAGTGCAGCAATCTGCAAGGAGGATATTCTGGAAATCAAAAAAATGGTGAAACCCTACAGTCCTGCACTTGCCCGTGCACTGGAACGGACTAACCGGCAGCTTCTGGAGCTGAAGAAAGAATGCACAGGGTACTGTGAGATGGAATATCCTGCCGGAATCAGTCTGAGCCTTATGACGGTACAGGGGGAACTGGATAAACTTCTGGAGGAACCGCCAAATAAAGAGGTTGTGGATGGAATCCTTGATTTTTATTTTTGTGTCCGTGATTTTCTGAATATTTCGGAACTTTTAGATGACAATTATGTAGTATATACAGAGCAGGGAGAAGATGGAAAGTTTCGACTGAAACTTTTTTGCGTAAATCCGGCCGGAAATCTGGAAGGTTATCTGAATAAAGGAATCAGTACCGTTTTCTTTTCCGCAACGCTTCTTCCAATGAATTATTACCGAGGGCTTCTCAGTACCAGGAACGATGATTACGGGATCTATGTACCGTCTCCTTTTGACCGGAAAAAGAGATGCATTCTGACTGCATCTGATGTGAGCAGCCGGTATACCAGAAGAAATTATGAAGAATATCACAGAATTGCGGAATATATCGCCAGAATGGTCTGGCAGAAACAGGGAAATTATATGGTGTTTTTCCCGTCGTATAAAATGATGGAGGATGTTTATCAGGTATATGAGCAGGAATTTTCCGTGGATTGGGTAACATGTATCCTGCAGACTCCTTCCATGAATGAGAAAGACCGGGAAATGTTTCTGGAGGAATTCCATGAAAAAGACAGAACACTTCTCGGATTCTGTATTATGGGAGGCATTTTTTCCGAGGGCATTGATCTGATGGGAGACCGCCTGATCGGTGCAGTAATCGTGGGAACAGGGCTGCCGCAGATGGGGACAGAAAGGGAGATTTTGCGGGCATATTATGATAAGCGCGGTGAAAATGGGTTTGATTATGCGTACAGATATCCGGGGATGAATAAAGTTCTGCAGGCTGCCGGACGTGTGATCCGTACGAAGGATGACACAGGCGCCATTCTGCTTCTGGATGAGCGGTTTACAGGCCTGGATTACCGGAATCTGTTTCCTGTGGAATGGTCGGACAGGAAGCGGTGCCGTATTGATACCGTAGAAGAACAGCTGCGTGAATTCTGGAATGGGATATTGACATAAATGAAAAAACGCAGCAGTTGTGAATTTTTTGAAAAGCAATTGCGGCAGAGCGTAAAAAAAGGTATACTTTTTTTATCAAACCTGAGGGAGAAGTATATGAAAGCACGACAACGTTATCCGTATCCGGGAATTCTTATAGGGGCAGCTCTTATGCTTATGACACCGGTATCCCAGGTACAGGCCATGGAAGGAGGAAGTCTTCTGTCTGTCACAGAAGAATCCCAGATTAAACCAGTTTCTGACGGGAGCGGCAAGTATCTCTTGAAAAGTAACGGATTTTATTGTCTGAATGAAGATGGAACCAGGGAAACTGCAGCTGCTGTCCATTATTTTGACCATATGGAAATTGATGGGACTATTTTGAATGGTTATTATTATCATGATACAGACGGGAAATTTTCTGCCGGGAATGACCGGCTGATGCATGTGGTTCAGGCTTCCTGCGGGGAAGATGTATTTGACGGATACTATATGATACAGAATCTTGGAAAAATGACAGCTGCACCGCAGATTCGTTATTTTGACAATTTTGCCATCGATGGAATGACCTTAAATGGGTTTTATTACTTTGATGAGAATGGCAGGATGTGTGTGGAGAATGACATGCATCGGGTGGATATGAACTGTCAGGGGCAAACATTCGAGGGGACCTATTATTTCAGCGGTTCGAATGGTGTACTGGTACAGGAAGAAGGAGCGACACCGGAAGGGTTTGCCGTAGATGCATCCGGGAAGGTCCTGGGATTGGAAGAACTGGGAATGGATGGACTGAAACCGCAGCTGGAATCCATGATCGCCGATTATCCGGGCATATGGAGTGTTTATGTTCAGAACCTTGGTACAGGAGAAGAGATTATCCTGAATGATCAGCCTCTGTATTCTGCCAGCCTGATTAAGGCTTTTACACTGGCTGCTGCCTATGACAACATGGAAAATGTCCGTATTCATGAGGGCAAACAGATCAATGCAGATCCGGAAAGTGAGACCGTTGTTTCGAAGCTTCACAATCTGCTGTGGAATATGATTGCGGTCAGTGATAATGAGTCTTTTAATGAAACCGTGCGGCTTCAGTCGGAAAATCATGATTTCCTGGACGGGGCAGAGCAGATCAATTCTTATCTGGAAAGGGAAGGATATGAAGAAACATCGGTGCAGAGTATTTTGTCTCCTTCCTCTTCGAAACCGCTCAGTTTAGGAGGAAAGAATACCACATCAGTAAAAGACTGCGGACTTCTTCTGGAGAGGATTTTTAAAGGGGAGTGCGTAAGCCGCGAGGCATCTGCGGAGATGCTGGAGATTCTTCTGGAACAGGAATGCAGGTGGAAAATTCCTGCCGGACTGCCGGAAGGGACAAAGACAGCAAATAAGACAGGAGAGACAGACCTTGACCAGCATGACATTGCTATCGTGTATGGACCGAAGGCGACTTACATCCTGTGTGTCATGTCTCAGGAGTGCCCGGAAGGGACGGCAATTGATAACATCAAAACGATATCGGAAACCGTCTATAACTATCTGAATTATTTTGAGGAAGGCTAAAAAATATTTTGAAACAATCCAAAATTATCTTGACCATGACGGAAATCGGCTTTACAATATAAAAAGAAGCATGATCAGAAGGGAGAAATTATGATGAAAGTAGTTTATACTGACAAAGCACCAGCAGCTATTGGACCGTACAGCCAGGCAATCATTCTGAATGATGTACTGTTTACATCCGGACAGATTCCGGTAAATCCTGCAACCGGAGAAATTGCCGGTGATACGATTGAGACACAGGCAGAACAGGTAATGAAGAATCTTGGAGCTGTACTTGCAGAAGCAGGCACCAGTTTTGAGAATGCTGTCAAGACTACCTGTTTTCTTGCAGATATGGGTGATTTTGCTGCGTTTAATGAAGTATATGCGAAATATTTTGTTAATAAACCGGCACGTTCCTGTGTTGCAGTAAAAACACTTCCGAAAAATGTACTCTGTGAAGTAGAAGTGATTGCGGCAATCGAAAAATAATCAATCATGTTTGTGCATTTTCAGCAGTGAAAGCTTTCCGGGATTTGAATCCTCGGAGGGCTTTTCTTTTGCTTATACAGAATTGGCTTATGCTTGCTGAAAATGGGTTATGGTTTACGACATACACCCCAACGGGAATTGGACTTTTTTGGAAACCATGGTTGCGGGTCATTGCTTTTTGAAGGGAAATCATGTATAATATCAGACTGTATTATTATATCTGCTGATGTATGAAGAAGGAATTGAAGATTCCTGCATCATAGAAAACATTGGTGTATATGGAAACTATATGAAGAATGTAATTTATGTAAGAATGTAAAAAGTCAGGAGGAGAATATTAAATGCGAGTCGATGCGGATGATTTTGGCCGACCTTGCAGCTGCGGGAAGGAGCACCACGTAGACGTTGAGGAGATTCTTATTGAGGCAGGGGCGACGAAGGCTCTGGAAGAAGCCATGACGGAAGGATTTCTTAAGAAATACATCTCACCGCTTCTGATCTGTGACACCAATACCTATAAGGCCACAGAAGAAGTGATGGAAGAAATCTATGACAGATGTCAGGTGCTGGTTCTGGATGCAGAAGGACTTCATGCAGATAATTATGCAGTGGAAATTGTGGAAAATAACATGGATGAAGATATCGATCTGATTCTTGCTGTCGGCAGCGGGACAATTCACGATATCAGCCGGTATGTGGCATTCCAGTACAGAATTCCCTTTGTCTCTGTGCCTACCGCAGCAAGCGTGGACGGATTCGTATCCACGGTAGCGGCAATGACCTGGAATGGTCTGAAGAAGACAATTCCGGCGGCAGCGCCTTTGGCTGTTTTTGCCGATACTGATATTTTCGCAAAGGCACCGAAGCGGCTCAATGCTTCGGGTGTATCTGATTTATTTGGCAAATATATCTGTCTGGCAGACTGGAAAATTTCCCATATGCTGACAGGAGAATATTACTGCAGTTATATTGCAGAAATGGAAGAAAAGGCACTTCGTACGGTGAGGTCCTGTCTTCGGGATATTGCAGAAGGCGATGAAGAAAGCTGTGAAAAACTGATGTATGCATTAATCTTGTCCGGACTTGCCATGCAGATGGTGGGAAATTCCAGACCTGCATCCTGCGCGGAGCATCATATGTCGCATCTGTGGGAAATGGCAGTGATCAATGAACCGCTGGATGCTCTTCATGGGGAAAAAGTGTCTGTCGGAACGATTCTGGTTCTGAAAGAGTACAAGCATATTGCAGAGGCGATTCGCAGAGGCGAATGTCATGTGAAAGGATATCAGGGACCGGAGACAGAGCTTCTGGCACAGACTTTTGGCGCGAAGGGACTGCTTGACGGAATCATGAAAGAAAATGAACCGGAACTGCTTCTCGGTATTGATCCGAATCGTCTGGAAGCGAAGCTGAACAGAATCACAGATTGTATTGATGAACTTCCGGAGGAGAAAGAAATGCTGCATCTTTTGGAAAAAGCAGGATGCTGCAAAAATGTCCGTGATATTGGACTTACAGAAGATGTGATTGATTTAAGTCTGAAACTGGCTCCATACGTGCGCAGACGCCTGAGCCTTCTGCGCATCAGCAAGATGCTTGAGATCGAAGGAGAATGAGTATGAGAATAGGAATGGGTTATGATGTACATAAGCTGGTGGAAGGACGGGAATTGATTCTCGGAGGAGTAAATATCCCGTGGGAAAAGGGACTTCTGGGACATTCGGATGCAGATGTACTGATCCATGCAGTGATGGATGCGCTTCTGGGAGCTGCGGCTCTGGGAGATATCGGCAGGCATTTTCCTGATACAGATCCGGCTTATAAGGGGATTTCCAGTATTGTACTTCTGAAACATGTGGGAAATCTTCTGAAGGACAATGGATTTGCAGTCGGGAACATTGATGCAACGATCATTGCCCAGAAACCTAAAATGTCGCCGCATATTCCGCAGATGACCAGGAATATGGCGGAAGCGCTGGGAATTCCGCAGTCCAGATTAAACATTAAGGCGACTACGGAAGAGGGCCTTGGATTTACAGGCAGAGGAGAGGGAATCGCATCTCAGGCGATCTGCCTTCTGGAAGAAATCCCGATGGTATAAAATTCGCAATTGGAGGAAAAGAAACTATGAAGCTTTTTAATACGCTCACCCGCAGAAAAGAAGAATTTGTCCCTCTGGAAGAGGGAAAAGTACGGATGTATGTCTGCGGACCGACGGTTTATAATCTGATCCACATCGGCAATGCACGTCCGATGATTATTTTTGATACAGTACGCCGATACTTTGAATACAAAGGGTATGAAGTAAATTATGTATCCAATTTTACGGATGTGGATGATAAAATTATCAAAAAAGCAATTGAGGAAGGAGTCAGTGCGGAAGAGATTTCTGCCCGCTATATCGAAGAATGCAAAAAAGATATGGCCGGCATGAATGTAAAACCTGCAACTACGCATCCTCAGGCTACACAGGAAATTGACGGAATGATCGAAATGATCCAGACCCTGATCGATAAGGGATATGCTTATCCGGCAGTGGATGGAACCGTATATTTCCGTGTGAAAAACTTTAAGGAATATGGAAAACTTTCCCATAAGAATCTGGACGATCTTCAGTCCGGTTTCCGTGCACTTCAGGTTTCCGGTGAAGACCAGAAAGAGGATCCGATGGATTTTGTTCTCTGGAAGCCCAAAAAAGAAGGAGAGCCGTACTGGACTTCTCCGTGGTGCGATGGTCGTCCGGGATGGCATATTGAGTGTTCTGTTATGTCCAAGAAATACCTTGGTGAAGAAATCGATATCCATGCAGGCGGAGAGGATCTGATTTTCCCGCATCACGAAAATGAAATTGCCCAGAGCGAGTGCTGCAACGGCAAGATCTTTGCAAGATACTGGATGCATAATGCGTTTTTGAATATCGATAACCGCAAAATGTCCAAATCTCTTGGAAATTTCCGCACTGTTCGTGAAATCAGTGAACAGTATGATCTGCAGGTGCTTCGTTTCTTCATGCTGAATGCACACTACAGAAGTCCGCTGAATTTCAGTGCAGATCTGATGGAGGCATCCAAGAATGCCCTGGAGAGAATTGTGGAAGCAGCAAGCCGTCTGAAAGACCGTGTGGCATCTGCCGGTACAGAGCATGTATCAGAAGAAGAGAAGGCTCTTCTGAAAGAAGCGGAAGCTTTTACAGCGAAATTTGAAGAGGCCATGGATGATGATTTCAATACGGCAGATGCTCTGGCGGCTGTTTTTGAGCTGGTGAAATTTGCCAATACCAGAGTGTCGGAAGCATCTTCCGGAGAATTTGCATCTGCGCTTCTTGCACAGCTTGTGAAACTCTGCGAGGTACTGGGACTGAGCGTGGACAAAAAAGAAGAAATTCTGGATAAAGAGATCGAGGATCTGATCGCGGAACGTCAGGCGGCAAGAAAAGCAAAAGACTTTGCGAGAGCAGATGAGATCCGCAATGAACTTCTTGCAAAGGGAATTATTCTCAAAGATACCCGTGAAGGAGTAAAATGGACACGAGCTTAATGAAACTTAAAGAATTATTTCAGCTGGAGGATAGGGACTTACGGACCTATTCTCCTTTGACGCTTGCATATATCGGGGATGGAGTTTACGAAGTTGTGATTCGTACGATTCTGGTGAAAAAGGGCAATTGTCCGGTGAACCAGCTGCACAGAAAGGCCAGCAGTCTTGTAAAGGCTTCTGCACAGTCCAATATGATGGACATTCTGGAACCGCAGCTTACAGAAGAAGAACAAAGTGTTTACCGGAGAGGGAGAAATGCGCATTCCCCTACGATGGCAAAGAATGCCACAATGTCTGACTACCGGAGAGCCACCGGATTTGAGGCACTGATCGGTTATTTATATTTAAAAGAAGATTACACACGGATGCTGGAGCTGATCCGTATGGGAATCGGGGAGGATATCTTATGAGTGAACAGATTGAAGGCCGCAACGCGGTGCTGGAAGCATTCCGCTCAGGCAGATGTGTGGATAAATTATTTATTCTGGACGGATGTCAGGATGGACCTGTACGGACAATCGCCCGTGAAGCGCGCAAAAAAGATACCATTATCAATTACGTATCCAGAGAACGTCTGGATCAGTTAAGCGAAACTGGTAATCATCAGGGCGTGATTGCACAGGTTGCCGCTTATGAGTATGCTTCTGTGGAAGATATTCTGGAGAAAGCCCGTGAAAAAGGAGAGGATCCTTTCATTTTTGTTCTGGATAATATTGAGGACCCGCATAATCTGGGCGCAATTATCCGTACGGCCAATCTTGCAGGGGCACATGGAGTGATCATTCCGAAACGTCATGCAGCAGGTCTTACGGCAACTGTTGCCAAAACTTCTGCAGGCGCTTTGAATTATACGCCGGTCGCAAAAGTTACCAATCTGGCGAGAACCATTGATGATCTGAAAAAAGAGGGAATCTGGTTTGTCTGTGCAGATATGGGCGGAGAGACTATGTACCGGCTGAATCTGACTGGTCCGATTGGCCTGGTGGTCGGAAATGAAGGCGAGGGCGTCAGTCGTCTGATCCGTGAGAAATGTGATTTTACAGCCTCTATCCCGATGAAAGGAGATATTGATTCTTTGAATGCTTCAGTTGCTGCGGGTGTTCTGGCGTATGAAATTGTCAGACAGCGGTTTCAGTCATGATGGACGAGTACCAGACATGTACGGATGAAGAACTGATTGTCAGGCTGCGCGCGGGAGAAAATGTGATTTCGGATTATCTCATGGAAAAATATAAGGATCTTGTCCGCAGACGTGCGAATGCCATGTATCTGATTGGCGGAGAGAAGGATGATCTGATACAGGAAGGAATGATCGGTCTATTTAAAGCTGTACGTGATTATCAGCCGGACCGTAAAACTTCCTTTCAGACCTTTGCCGGACTTTGCATTGAACGTCAGATCTACAGCGCGATTCAGGGCTCCAATCGGCAGAAGCATCTTCCTCTCAATACGTACGTTTCCTTAAGTGCTGAAGAAGAGGAAAACACAATGGGTGAGCAGTGGGCGGAAAATCCGGAGGCTATCGTTATTGACAGGGAAAACGTCCGTATACTGGAAGAAGAAATCAAAAAACTGTTAAGCCCGCTGGAAAATACAGTACTGTCTTATTATCTGGATGGGTATAATTATGTTCAGATTGGAGAAATACTGGGGAAATCGCCGAAATCCATGGACAATGCGCTTCAGAGGATACGTACGAAAATCCGGAATTACCGAGAAAGCAGAAAAAAATATACCAAATAAAACAGATAAGAATCAAGCAGATAAAGAATCTGAGGATTGCATTTACAGTGGCAATTCCCAGGCTTATCAATAATCGAAAAATAAAATTGAAAAAAATGAAAATAAGTGTTGACATTTCGATATATGTCTGGTAATATAATCAACTGTGAGCGGCAGATACCGCTTCACAAATAAAGTTGCTGCTGTGGCTCAGTCGGTAGAGCGTCGCCTTGGTAAGGCGGAGGTCACGGGTTCAATTCCCGTCAGCAGCTTGCGAAAGCCTTGATGTTTCAAGGCTTTTTGTTTTGCGTGTTGCATTTCGTGTTGCATATCTTATCAAAGTGATCATTTGCCAGCTCAGACATTGCTTTCTGCTTATCACTCATTAAATGCCGGTAGATTGATTTTAACGTCGTATCCGTTTCCCCTGTCTCTCTGCATGATGTAAAAATCAGGAACTCCAATCGCATGCTGAATGGATGCCGAATAATTCTTTATGTTGCAGAAATCGAATGGGTTCTTCATCAGCATCCCCCAATGATAAAAAAAATGTTGCCTGCAATAAATATGAATGCTATGATGATTTTACAAGGAGGTGCTTCGAATGCCAATGCTTAAAGAGGATTTCATTAAAACTGAGAAAATCAACGGGGCAATATATAATATGTCACCGTCACCAAGTTATCAGCATGGTGTAGTGAATGGTAATATTTATTCAATTATCAAGAATGGATTGAAAGGCTCCTTATGCCTGCCATTTATGGAAAACCTCGACTATAAATATCATCCGGAAGTAAATGATGATTATGTAATACCAGATGTAATGATTATATGCGATCGTAAACATCTGAAAGGCGGTTCTTATACAGGTACGCCAAGATTTATAGTGGAAACTCTTAGTCCTGCCACAGCATTGAAAGATAAGACAATAAAAAAAGAGATTTACCAAAATGAAGGTGTAGAAGAATACTGGATTATTTCGCCCAGGGAACGTGGAATAGAGATCTATTATCTTGAGGATGGAGTGTATAAATTGATGGATAGTTTTATTCTTCAGGATGATGAAACAGAAGAACATTATAATTCAGATACTGTAATAACATTGAGAGATTTTCCAAATATTTCTATGACTTTGGAGGAAATATTTGAGAATGTAGAGTAGGAACAAGAACATGGGCAGTCGTCATGCTTCATTGTTGTGGCAACTGTTTGTATGGAACTTTTTTTACAATTTTTCCGGAAAAACTTTTAAATTGCCCGCGATTATGGTAAGATATAGTTTCAAAAGATGCTTAGGAGGGCAAGAGATGGAGAACGAGACAGTTTCCAAGAATTTTATTGAGAATATTATAGATAAAGATCTGGCGGATGGTGTTTATGACACTGTGCATACACGTTTCCCGCCTGAACCGAACGGTTATCTGCACATCGGCCATGCCAAATCCATCCTTCTCAATTATGGCCTTGCCAAAGAATATAACGGCAAATTCAATATGCGTTTTGATGATACCAATCCGACCAAAGAAAAAACAGAATTTGTAGAGTCCATAAAAGAAGACATTAAATGGCTTGGTGCTGACTGGGAAGACAGACTGTTTTTTGCTTCTGATTATTTTGATCAGATGTATGAGGCTGCTGTCAAGCTGATCAAAAAAGGAAAGGCTTATGTATGCGATCTGACTGCCGATGAGATCCGTGAGTATAGAGGAACCCTTACCGAGCCTGGTAAGGAGAGCCCGTACCGCAACCGCAGCGTGGAAGAAAATCTGCAGCTTTTTGAAGAAATGAGAGAAGGCAAATACGAAGACGGAACCAAGGTGCTCCGTGCAAAAATTGACATGGCATCTCCGAATATGAATATGCGTGACCCGGTTATTTACCGTGTGGCTCATATGACACATCACAATACCGGAGACAAATGGTGCATTTATCCGATGTATGATTTTGCACATCCCATTGAAGATGCGATTGAGGGAATCACACATTCGATCTGTACTCTGGAATTTGAGGATCACAGACCGCTGTATAACTGGGTTGTACAGGAACTGGAGTATCCGCACCCTCCGAAACAGATCGAATTTGCGAAACTTTATCTTACCAATGTGGTAACCGGCAAGAGATACATTAAGAAACTGGTTGAGGACGGCATTGTGGATGGCTGGGATGATCCCCGCCTTGTTTCCATTGCAGCACTTCGCCGTCGTGGATATACTCCTGAATCCATTAAAATGTTTGTAGATCTGTGTGGGGTATCCAAGGCGAACAGTTCAGTAGATTACGCAATGCTGGAGTACTGTATCAGAGAGGACCTGAAACTGAAACGTCCGCGTATGATGGCAGTGCTTGATCCGATTAAGCTTGTGATTGACAACTATCCGGAAGGACAGGTGGAATATCTGGAGGCACCGAATAATATGGAGAATGAATCTCTTGGAACCCGTAAGATTCCATTCAGCGGAGAACTCTATATTGAACGGGAAGATTTTATGATCGATCCGCCGAAAAAATACAAACGTCTTTACCTTGGAACAGAAGTGCGTCTGATGAATGCATATTTTGTTACCTGTACAGGCTTTGAGGCAGATGATGACGGAACCGTTCATGTTGTTCACTGTACTTACGACCCGGAGACAAAGGGTGGAAATGCGCCGGATGGCCGTAAAGTAAAAGGCACTATTCACTGGGTTGAGGCAACACATGCCGGCAAGGCAGAAGTTCGCCTGTATGAGAATATCGTGGATGAAGAGAAAGGTGTCTATAATAAAGAAGACGGTTCTCTGAATGTGAATCCGAATTCTCTGACGAAAGTGACGGCTTACGTGGAGCCTGCTCTGATGGAAGCAAAAGGCTATGACAGTTACCAGTTTGTAAGAACCGGATTTTTCTGTGCAGATGTACATGACTCAAAAGAGGGAGCACCGGTATTTAACCGTATCGTTTCTCTGAAGAGTTCCTTTAAGCTGCCGAAAGCCTGAAAAACTTCGGAAATCTGTTTTGTATATCAAAGAGTGAAAATGGAAAGATTTCCGTATGCTGAAAATCTTTCCCTTTCTCTTTGCTTATAAAAATGCCGGGAGAAGAATGACAGCCGGCAAATATCACTCATGAACCAATGTGGAGGGTACGAACATGAAGAAACTGAATGTGGCAAAAAAAGACACATGTATGGCATGCAAAGCCTGTGAAATTGCTTGTTCTGAAGCATTTTACAAAGAATTCAATGAAGACTATTCCTGTATTCACATCGGAGTAGCCAAAGATGGAGAAACACCAAAACCAACCGTATGTGTACAGTGCGGTAAATGTGCGAAGAATTGTCCGGAAGGTGCGATCACCCAGAATGCAAAGGGCGTATACACCATCGACAAGAAGAAATGTGTTGGCTGTGGAAAATGTGTGGAAGTCTGTCCATTCCATGTGATTGTAAAATCCGAAGCCAAAGAATATGCAAGCAAATGTATCGCATGTGGAATCTGCGTAAAAGCCTGCCCGATGGGTGTTCTTGAAATTAAGGAAGCATAAGGAATCGCGGTACATAAAATGGGATTGTCCCTGTGTTGTATAAAAACGGGCTGTCCACTGTCAAAATCTGATAGTGAGCAGCCCGTTGAAATTTCTATTGTTTGAGGTCTGTTTTTTATATTGCTTTCCGACAGATGTGCGTCACAATTTGTGGGAATGAATTTCCAAACACACTCTGAAGCAATCCGCTGCAGACGGAGAATCCTGTAAATCAGGATTTTCCTCATCCTTCATCAGATTCAGCGTCTTCTTCTGGTACAGTTTCGCCAGATTCAGCATCTTCCTCTGCTTCGGTTTCTTCAGCTTCGTCGGCAGGAGTTCCTTCTTCGGAATCTGCAGCAGCCTGTGTTTCTTCTTCCGGTTCTTCCCAGGATACAAAATCCTCCTGCGGTTCTTCGGTTTCCTGACTTTCGTCTTCCATTTCTTCCTCTTCTTCGTAATCGTCGTCCATATCTTCTAATTCAGTACGGGGATGTTTTTTCATCAAAATTGCAGCCAAAGCTCCGGCTGCTGCGGCAGTTGCAGCTCCAACTGCTACCAGTCCCCAATATTTGTTTAATTTTGCCATAATACCGTTCTCCTTTCAAGTTTTTGGCGGATTGCCATTATGGTATTCTGTGAATGTTATTCATTAATGGATAATGAGCTGTTAATATTTTACTACTTTTTAACGAAAAAGGAAAGGGTAAGATTGGAAGAATAAAAATGGTTGCGACAATTTTTTTTTGAGGGTATACTATAGCGGTAGAAGTATAAGAAAAAACGAGGAGATACCATGAAAAAAATCATTTTGGCATCTGCTTCTCCGCGCAGAAAGGAACTACTGGAGAAAGCAGGGATTTCTTTTGAAATTATAACGGGTACCGGAGAAGAAAAGACGAATTCTTCTGATCCGGAAGAAATGGTAAAAGAACTTTCCTACGGTAAGGCAGAGTCTGTGGCGGAGAACGTGGTGGAAGATGCGGTCATTATAGGAGCAGACACGATTGTTTTTTATGATGGGTGTATCCTGGGGAAACCGAAAGATGCGGAAGATGCTGTAGAAACCCTTCTGAAACTTCAGGGAAATACGCATCAGGTGTACACAGGAGTTACGGTTCTGATCAAAGAAGGAGGTAATATCAGATCCCTGATTTTTGCAGAGTGTACGGATGTTACTTTTTATCCTGTTTCAGAGAACGAAATCCGTGCATACGTTAACAGCGGGGAACCTATGGATAAAGCAGGAAGCTACGGGATTCAGGGCGCATTCGGTGTATACGTGAAAGGAATATGCGGAGATTACTCCAATGTGGTCGGATTGCCGGTGGCAAGACTTTTGTATGAGACGAAAAAACAGGGAATTGATCTGAGAGGATGGGACAAATGATAAAAGCATGTATTTTTGACCTGGATGGCACACTGGCAGATACACTGGAATCCATGGCTTATGTGGCAAATACGATTATGCGCAAGTTTGGGCTGAAGGAAATGCCGGTGGAAAATTTTAAGTATTACAGCGGAGAAGGCGCGAATATGCTGATGCGCCGATGTCTGACAGATGCCGGAGATCCGGAACTGACACATTTTGACGAGGGGCAGAAACTGTACCGGGAAATGTTTGCAGCAGATCCCATGTATAAAGTGACGCATTATCCGGGTATGCCGGAAACCTTAAAAGAATTGAAAAAACAGGGTGTCAGGCTTGCGGTCTGCTCAAATAAACCACATCCGGCTGCCGTAAAAGTCATTGCACAGATGTTTGGGGATGATTTTGATCTGGTGATCGGTCAGAGCGATGCAATCCGGCGTAAACCTGCACCGGACGGACCTTTGAAAGTCGCTTCAGAATTCGGAGTCAGACCGGAAGAGTGCATGTATGTAGGGGACACAAGAACGGATATGCTGACAGGAAAGGCTGCGGGAATGTTTACCGTGGGGGTATTGTGGGGATTCCGTGACAGAGAAGAGTTGGAGAGCAGCGGTGCAGACCTTGTAGCAGAAAACCCTTCAGATCTTCTGAAGATTTATGAGGACAGAAGAAATGATTAAACTGGTTGCAAGTGATCTGGACGGAACATTGCTTTTGAATGGGGTGCAGAAGCTTCCGGAAGAAATATTCCCACTTATAAAAAGAATGAAAGAAATGGGAATTGTATTTGCTGCTGCAAGCGGAAGGCAGTATCCGAATATGAAAAGACTTTTTGCTCCTGTGGCTTCGGATATTGTTTTTGTGTGCGAAAATGGTGCTATGGCAGTAAAAGATGATAAGATGATTTATCAGGACGGATTTTCCAGGGAACTGGTGATGGATATTCTGCATGCGATTCAGGATAAAGAAGGTGCAGAATTCTCCTGCTCTGCAAAAGATTTTTATTATATCATGCCCAAAACCCGGCATTTTTTTGACAGGATGACAAAAGTGATCAAAAATAACTGCAAAGTAATCCGCGATTTTTCAGAAATCACAGAACCATGCATGAAGCTTGCAGTGTATGAGAGAAATGGCATGGGAGAGGAATCCATCCGGTACTGGAAAGAAAAATTTTCCGACAGATGTACCGTAGTGACTTCCGGAAACGACTGGGTGGATTTTATTCCATTCGGTACCAATAAAGCAAGGGGGATTCGGAAATATCAGGAAATTCTCGGCATCAGGCCGGAGGAATGTATGGTATTTGGAGATGAATTCAATGATATTGAGATGCTGAAGTCTGTTCCCTGGAGTTTTGCCATGGCGCATTCCAAAGATGGAGTCAAAGCTGCAGCTAATTATGAAACAGAGCGGGTGGAACCTGTGCTGGAGTGCCTGATCCGCATGAAAGGAAATATCGAGGAGGTAATCAAACATGTACAGTAAAGAAGCAGTAGAAACATTTTTGAAAAATCAGGGTCAGCTTTTTGATGAGTCAGTAGCGGACAATTATGAGGAGGCTGAGGAATTCCTGGAAGACTGTATGGCAGTGGAAGTGAATTCCATAAAGGAAGTGAAAGAGTATCTGGAAGATGCCGGTGCAGACCTGGAAGGAATGTCTCTGGATGAACTGGAGGAAGCATGCGAAGTTTTTGCACTGCCGTCCGGAAAGTATCTCATTGTAGAAGCTTAGTATGTTTGAAAATGGCTCCAGAGGAAAATTCAGATTACATCTGAGAAATCCGGAGTGCTAAAATAGACGTACTGAAACAGAGAGTCTGTTTTTTTGTTATACATAAATAAAAGAACCGAAAAGAAAAGGAGGAAGGCTTATGAAGAAATCCAGAATCCTGGCAGTTGTAATGTCAGTGTTGATGATGATTTCCATGCTGCCTGTGACAGTTTTTGCAGCGGAGGAACCGGCCACGGAGCTGAGCGGTGAATTGAAAATCAAAGGGGCGGCTGCACTGGATGTTACATTAAGCGCAGATTATACCAAAGTAAAACCGGAAGGACTGACGGATGAGGACGTTACTTTCCTGTGGGAAAGAAAGGTGTCCGAATCGGATAAGGATCCTCTTGTAGAACTGAGCAAGGAAAAGACCTATAAAGTGACTGCAGAGGATATCGGCTATAAAATCGTACTTACGGTGACCGGTATTGAAGAAAAAGGAGTTACCGGTGAACTGAAAGTAACCAGCAAAGAAGTTACAGAGACCATTCCGGAAGAAGAACTGGCAGAGGAAGAGAATCAGGAGATCATTTCGGAAGAAGTTCAGGAAGAGATTCCGGCAGAGGAAACAGAAGAACAGATTCCGGAGGAAGAAGTTCTGGAACAGGATCAGTTTGAAGAGATTTCGGAAGAAGTTCAGGAGGAAATTCCCTCAGACAGTGATGTGAACGAAGCGGTGATTGAGGAAATTCTTGTAAACGAAGAGGTATATAATGCCGATGCGGAAGAAGAGGAACTGACAGAGACTGTGGAACCCGGAACAGAGGATACAGAAAATGCAGAAGAGGAACTGATGCCTCTGGGCGAGAGTATTCCGGAGGAATCGCTTACCTATTCTGCTGAAGTCTACACTGCAGATGGAAGCGGAATTCTGGATTTTGGAATTGCTGCGTCAGATGCAGTTGGAGACGTGGAATACCAGACTGTTACAGTAAAGAATACCGGAACAGGAACTTTACACTTTGAGAGTATCAGCCCGGAACACTTTATGGTACAGGATATTACGGAACCGCTGGAATCCGACGGAGAAATTTCTCTCTGGATCGTTCCGAGAGAGGGAATTGCTGCCGGCACCTATCAGGATACAATTACCTATACGAGTGAAGAAGGCGCAGAAGTTTCCTTCCAGGCAGTGCTTACTGTCCAGGAACAGGAAGATACAGCTTCTGAAGAGAATGTTTCAGAAGCAGATCCGATAGAAGAGAGTCTGATTATTGAGAATATTTCGGAAGAATTGAATATGGAAGAAGAGCCGGATATCGACGGGCAGGCAGAAGAACCTGTTTCAGACCCGGACAATTCCGGAGAAAATACAGAACCTGACGATACAGGAAACGGTGATGGTGAGGAAACAGAAGTTTCTGTTTCGGTAAGTCCGGATTTGCTGGATTTTGGTACAGTAACAGAAGGGTATGAGACAGCACCGGAAGCGCAGACGGTCGTGATTACCAATACAGGAAGTACAGAAATTACTCTGGTACAGCCGGTCAGCGAAAATGACTATTATGTGATTGACGCTCTTTCACAAGCAACACTTGCACCGGGAGAGAATGCAGAGTTTACCATTCAGCCGACGATTGGGCTTGGTGCCAACAGCTATTCGGATGTGCTCTCTATTGTAAGTGATAAAGATGAGGCGCTTGGGGATGTGACAGTTTCCTTTAAAGTTACTCAGGCAGAGAACCATTTGCTGACGATTACTCCTGACAGTCTGGATTTTGGAACTGTGGAGGAAGGATATGAGACAGCTCCAAAAGCTCAGACAGTAACTGTTACGAATGCTGGAAATGTAAAAGAGACACTGGGACAGCCGGTAAGTGACCGATTCGAGATCAGTGAACTGTCTTCCTATGAACTGGAGCCTGGTGCAAGCTGTACCTTTACTGTACAGCCCAAATTGAATCTGACAGACAGTTTTACAGAAGAGATTTCTGTTCCGAATGATGCGGGAACATCGGTATCTTTCTTTGCATCCATTGCCGTTGCAGCAAAGAAGGATACACCTGTAAAATTAGTAGAAATCCAGAAACCCGGCGATATCAGCGGACTTGATAATGGAACTGAAAAAACAGCAGAAGCTTTTGGACTTCCGTCAACGGTTGTGATTAAGACCAGCAGCGGAGAAATGAAAGCAAAAGTGGCATGGGATGTGAAGGGATGCAGTTATGATCCTGCCAGCACGGCTGCTCAGACGTTTTCTGTAAAAGGTACGGTTTCTCTGCCGGAAGGTGTGACGAATCCGGATAATATCAGTCTGGTAACAGCGGTAAAAGTAACGGTGAATGCATACGAGGCAAGCGTTGTATCCGCAGAGGATAATCAGATTACAGGAATTACTCCGAATGGACAGTATACCACGAAGTCCACCATTTCTTTCACTGCAGTCGGTGCCGGAATGGATAATAAGAGCCCGCGTAAGGGAGATATCCGTTACCTGCCGTTCAGCTGGTCTGTGATCAATACCAATACCTGGACATCTGCGCCATACGCCGCAAGTTTTGGAATGGGCAGAAGCGGAGAATATACTCTGACCGTTACCTTTAATCGCCAGAAATATGATGGAAGCAATTGGGTAAATACCGGAGAACAGGATATCAGGAAGGTGGCTTTCAGCGTTGTACAGGCTGCTGATCCGACCGTGACTCCTACACCGGGAGCAAATCAGAGAAGTGCTGTTCAGACAGGAGATGATACGCCGATTCTTCCGCTTGTAGTGATTTTGATCGCTGCAGTTATCTGTATTGCAGGTATACTGGTTTATCGCAAAAAAAAGAAATAAGATATTGGAAATGATTGTTTTTTAATGAAACAGGCAGTGAGAAAGAGGGACAGTGCAGGAGCATTGTCCCTTTTGCTGTCAGAAATTAAGACAATGGATTGGTTTAATTATAAAATTATTAGCACTCAATAAAAATGAGTGCTAAATTCTTCTTGACATTTGGACAGAACCGTATTAGTATAGTGCATAGACAAAAAAGAAAAGAATCTGCCGGACGATTTTGTATACGGATATCTGTGTCTGCGGATATTTTGCCGGATACGATTGCCTGTGTGGATATCATAAATTTATTTAAGAAAAAGGAGTGTGTAAACCATGGCTGCAAAACATGGAAATTTATCAATTAACAGTGACAATATTTTCCCGATTATTAAGAAATGGCTGTATTCAGATCACGACATTTTTGCCCGTGAAATGATTTCTAACGGATGTGACGCGATTACGAAACTCCGTAAGCTGGAAGTGATGGGAGAATATACATTTCCGGATAAATACAAACCGAGCATCCAGGTCATTGTGAACCCGGAAGAAAAAACTCTGAAATTTATTGATAATGGTATAGGTATGACTGCGGATGAGGTAGAAGAATATATTACCCAGATCGCATTCTCCGGTGCAACAGAGTTCCTTGAAAAATATAAAGACAAAACTTCAGATGATCAGATTATCGGTCATTTCGGACTTGGATTTTATTCCGCATTTATGGTAGCTGATGAGGTGCATATTGATACACTTTCTTACAAAGAAGGTGCAGAACCGGTTCACTGGAGCTGCGATGGCGGTACAGAGTATGATATGCAGGAAGGCAATAAAAATACCGTTGGTACGGAAATCACCCTTTTCCTGAATGAAGATTGTCTGGAATTTGCAAATGAGTATCGTATGAGAGAAGTCATTGAGAAATATTGTTCTTTCATGCCGGTGAATATTTATCTTTCCAAAGCAAATGCAGAGCAGGAATATGAGACCATCGATGAAGCGGATCTGAGAGAAGATGATGTTGTTGTAGAACACATTCATGAAGATGCCAAAACAGAGGAAAAAGAAAACGAAAATGGCGAGAAGGAAATCGTTGAGATTTCACCTGCAAAGGAAAAAGTAAAAATCAATAAACGTCCGGTTTCTCTCAGTGATACAAATCCATTATGGATGAAACATCCGAATGATTGTACGGATGAAGAATACAAAGCCTTTTATCGTAAAGTGTTTATGGATTACAAAGAGCCGTTGTTCTGGATTCATCTGAATATGGATTATCCATTTAATCTGAAAGGTATTTTATACTTCCCGAAGATCAATACAGAATACGATTCTATTGAGGGAACGATTAAACTGTATAACAATCAGGTGTTTATTGCAGATAATATCAAAGAAGTTATCCCGGAATTCCTGCTTCTTCTGAAAGGTGTGATTGACTGTCCGGACCTTCCGCTGAATGTATCCAGAAGTGCTCTTCAGAATGATGGATTTGTGAAGAAAATTTCCGAATATATTGCGAAAAAAGTGGCAGATAAACTTACCGGCATGTGTAAGACTGACAGAGAAAATTATGAAAAATACTGGGATGATATCAGCCCGTTCGTAAAATTTGGATGCATCAAAGATTCCAAATTTGCAGAAAAAGTCAGCGATTATGTATTGTTCAAAAACCTTGATGGAAAATATCTGACCTTAAAAGACTGCATCGAAGAGAATAAGAAAGAAGCGGAAGCTTCCTCAGAAGAAACAACAGAAACAACAGAAGCGGCAGAAGAGAATACTTCTGAAGAAAACAAGGATACGTCTTCCGATGATAAAGAACCGGAGAAAACGACGATTTTCTATGTAACAGACGAGGTGCAGCAGAGCCAGTACATTAATATGTTTAAGGAAGCAGGCAAGGATGCCGTGATCCTGAAACATAATATTGATTCTCCATTTATTTCACATCTGGAGCAGAAAGATCAGACGATACAGTTTAAGCGTATTGATGCAGATGTAACAGAAGAACTGAGAGAGGAAGGCAGTGCAGATGAAGATACTGCTAATAAACTGACAGAGCTGTTCCGCAAACATCTGAACAAAGAAAACCTGGAAGTGAAAGTAGAAAAACTGAAAAATGCTTCCGTTGCAGCTATGATGACACTTTCTGAAGAAAGCCGTCGTATGCAGGATATGATGAAGATGTATAACATGTATGGAATGGATCCTGGAATGTTTGGCGGTGAAGAAACACTGATCCTGAATGCAAATCATCCGCTGGTACAGTATGTGGCAGAACATGGTGATGCAGAGCACACCCAGGTAATCTGTGAACAGCTTTATGATCTGGCAATGCTCAGCCATAAGCAGCTGTCTCCGGAAGAAATGACCAAATTTGTTCAGCGCAGCAATGAAATTCTGATGCTGCTTACAAAATAATTGCCTCTGTTTGGAAGGAAAATAAGAGAGCTTTTATGTGGACTGTGAAAATCCGCATAAAAGCTCTTTTTATGTGAAAATTCGAATAATAGAGTTTTCTATATGAAAATTTGCATAAGAGATTTTTTCTCATATAAAAATCTGTATCAAAACTTTTTTGTATGAAAATATAAAACAAATCCTTTTTTATTTGACAAAAAGAGTAAGAATGCGTATGCTATCATGGTATTATATTCTGACAGACAAAGGAAGAATCTTTTCTAAATTTGTCGAATTTAATAGAGTTTGCTAGATTAATCGAAAATTTCATGTTTTTGTCGTATGATATAGAAAAAAGAAAAGCAGAACTCAGAAATATGATGGACAAATAGTAAAGAAATCATGACTGAAGCTGCAATTGTGGAGGAGTACTATGAAAGAAATATACAGATTAATCAGAAAATTAGGAGCAACATCGAAGTATAAGGGATATTACTTTGTGGCAGAAGCAGTAAAAATTTCGATGGAATCGCAGGAACGTCCGATCAGGATTACAAAGGATATTTATCCGTATCTGGCGAAGAAATTTAAATCGACTCCTATGAATGTGGAACATGATATACGAACATTGATCAATGTCTGCTGGACAGTAAATAAAGATTATCTGGACAGTATCGCCGGATATCCATTGATTTACAAACCGACCAACAGTGAATTTGTGGATATGCTGGCTTATTATCTGACGAGCAATGAAAAAGAGGCTGAGTTCGTCAGAAAAGAACTTGTATAAAAAGAGGCTGAGTTCGTCAGAAAAGAAATTATAAAATAATGGCTGAGCTCGTCAGAAAAGAAATCATATAAAAAATGGCTGAGCTCGCCAGAAAAAAAATCATATAAAAATGCATGAGTACGTCAGAAGAGAAACATATCTTAAAAAACGAAAATAATGTTATAATTCCTCAAAAATAATATTGTGGCGGTGGAAAAAATCTTTCACCATGGTATCCCATTGATGCTCCGGTGTTTTGTCAGGCAAAAAGGTATTCAGAGAAATACCGGTGGTACACAAAAGTTCTTTGTTTTTATACTGGAGATTGAGATACATTCCGCTGATCATTTCCGGAGAAAAGGAAAGGGTTTGATTTTTATAAACATTCTGTATCTGCCGTACCGGAAGCTGGAAGATAATTTTGAAATGCAGGGGCGTGCGTTTGCCGCGTATGACAGAATAGCAATAGGGTTTGGTTTCTTTCCAGGAGGAATAGGAAATATTATTCTGGTTCAGGATACTGCATTGGTCAGAATCAAAAAAGTCCTGTCGGATTTTTCCATCGATGGAAAAGCGATTAAATGTAGTGATATCTGCTTCCACCAGCTCAAACTGGTCAAAAGTTGTTCCAATCAGGAGCTGATTCATAAATTCTTTAAGATCTGTTATTTTCAGTGCCAGCATTTTTTATGTCCTTCCGAGTTTTCTGTTTCTATTATAAATCAGAATGAAAAAAAAGAACAGAGTTTTTCCGAAAAAGGCTTTTCAAACAGAAAGGCATGTGTTAAGATAGATGTGGTATTTAAAACTACATATTACGGAAAAGAGGACAATATAATTGAGCTATAAAATTGTGATGGACAGTTGCGGAGAACTTCTCGATGAGTGGAAGAATGATGACAGGTTTGAATCCGTTCCTCTGACCCTGATGGTTGGAGATGACAGTATTATAGATGATGAAACATTTGATCAGAAATCATTTCTGGAAAAAGTGGCTGCATGCCCGGAATGTCCCAAGTCTGCATGCCCTTCACCGGAACGTTATATGAGAGCCTATCAGTGCGGGGCAGAACATGTATATGCCGTGACTTTATCGGCAGAATTAAGCGGATCTTATAACAGTGCGGTACTGGGAAGAAATCTGTATCTGGAAGAACAGGAAGACAAAAAAATCCATGTATTTAATTCCCGTTCCGCATCAGTCGGAGAGACACTGATCGCGCTGAAAATTCAGGAATGTGAAGAAGCTGGCATGTCATTTGAAGAAGTGGTGGAGCATGTGGAAACTTATATTAGTGAACAGCATACCTTTTTTGTTCTGGAAAACCTGGAGACTCTTCGCAAAAACGGACGTTTGAGTACGGTAAAGGCGCTTGTGGCTAATGCGCTGAAAATCAAACCTGTCATGGGCTCCACGGATGAAGGAACCATTTGCCAGCTTGATCAGGCAAGAGGAATGAATAAGGCACTTGTAAAAATGGTAGAGCATGTTGTGGCAAAAACAGCAGACAGTGCCGGAAAGACGCTTGCAATCAGTCATTGTAACTGTGCAGCACGTGCACAGTTGCTTAAGGAAGCTATCCAGGAACGGATCGAGACTGCACGCATTATCGTTCTGGACACGGCTGGAGTGAGCAGTATGTATGCAAATGACGGTGGTGTGATTGTTGTAATATGATACTTTTCTTTTGACAGAGATTATGGTATAATAAACCCAGATTTTGCGGCTGACAGAGAAAGGAAGTTGGAATTATGAGCCAGAAGAAAGTGGATGCTTATAAACAGGAAAAAGCAAACCGTCAGAAAATCATGAAGAGAGAGAAAAGAGTCCTCAGACTGGAGAAAATCCTCGCATTAGTAGTCTGCGTGGCAGCAGTTGCCTGGATCGGATATTCTGTTCATGATAAAGTAACAGAAGATCAGACAACAGAGCAGATCGTCACAGAAATGAATACATCAGCACTGGATGATTATCTGACAGCATTGAATACAGAAGATGCAGAATAATGGTTCTGCCTGAATGTACAGAAAATGATGAGGTAAAAAAAATCCCCGGCAGAACCGGGGATTTTTTGTAGTTGTGAATAAGTCACGCGCAAAGGCGCCCGTATATTCTTATGATGAAATTATAATTGTTTAATTATAATTTGGTAACATTAGCTGCCTGCATTCCGCGAGCGCCTTCTGTTAAATCATAAGTAACAGCCTGTCCTTCGTCTAAAGATTTGAATCCTTCTCCGTTGATTGCAGAAAAATGAACGAATACGTCTGCACCATCCTCACCGGTGATAAAACCGTAGCCTTTTTCTGCGTTGAACCATTTTACAGTTCCTTTGTTCATGATGATACCTCCATAAAAATAAGTTGAAAAGTTATCTGGACGAAAAAATCACCAGATTTTACAGACTATATTATGTAATATAACCTCTAAAAACTAGTGATTTTATAAACAATTAATATAGATGTTGCCTTGATTATAGCGCCAACAATTGGAATTGTCAAGATGATTCTGAATTGTTTCCCTCAAAAAATGAAAAGCGGTCAATGTTGAAAAAATGCTTTATTAAATTGTTGATTTCGTGTATGATGTATGATAAGAATAATTAGGACAAAAAATGATGAACAATTTATCGAAATAGTGAAAAACAGGGAGGAATCGCTCAATGGGTATTCTTATTCGCGGAGGCCGTATGATTGATGCGGCAACTAAAATGGACAAAATTGGTGATGTTTATCTGGATGAAGGAATAATTCAAAAAGTTGGTGATAATCTGGAGTACAATGAAAAAACAGACCGTCTGATTGAGGCAGATGGCTGTCTGGTCCTTCCCGGACTGATTGATCTGCATGTACATTTCCGCGATCCGGGACAGGAATATAAAGAAGACATTGAGACCGGTTCCAGAGCAGCAGCCAGGGGAGGGATTACAACTGTAGTAGCGATGCCGAACACTTCTCCTGTTATTGATAATCCGGACAGAGTCCGTTATGTAAAAAACAAAGCTGCCCAGGTAGCCGGAATTCACGTTCTGCAGGCGGGTGCCATTACGAAAGGAGAGAGCGGAGAAGAACTGGCTGATATGGAAGGAATGATCCAGGCCGGTGCCTGTGCTTTTTCGGAAGATGGCAAGTCTGTGATGAACACACGGATTTACCGGGAAGGAATGCAGCTGGCTGCAGAGCATGATGTGCCTGTGCTGGCTCATTGTGAGGACATCGACCTGCGGGGAAACGGATGCATGAATGACGATGAAAACGCAAAGCGTCTGGGGCTTCCGGGAATCTGCAATTCAACAGAAGATGTGATCGCTGCCAGAGATATCCTGCTGGCATATGATACAGGTGCACGTCTTCATCTTTGCCACTGTTCTACTTCCGGAGTGGCTAAAATGATGGAAATGGTGCAGGAAACCGGAAAAGGAAACCGCATTACTGCAGAAACCTGTCCGCATTATTTTACCCTGACTTCCGATGACATTGAACGGGATGATCCGAATTTTAAGATGAATCCGCCCCTTCGTACCCGAAAGGATCTGGAGGCTCTGAAACGCGCCCTGAAGAATGGTGCGATCAAAGTGATCAGTACAGATCATGCACCGCACAGCCCGAAAGACAAAGAAGGCTCTATGAAAACAGCAGCATTCGGTATTGTAGGACTGGAAACAAGTTTTGCAATCAGTTATACAGAGCTGGTGGACAGTGGATTTCTGACTATCATGGATCTGGTGGAAAAAATGTCTCTGAATCCGGCAAAAATTCTGGGACTTGACAGTGGAACGCTTCAGGAAGGACATCCTGCCGACGTGATCATTGTGGATCCGGATGAAGAATATACCATTGATAAGAATAAATTTGTATCCAAAGGAAGAAATACTCCGTTCCATGGACGGAAAGTAAAAGGAAAAATACTCTGTACAATCTGTGACAGTACGATCGTATATGAAGCAGAAAACGAATAATCATATGGAGAAATCTTACTCTGTTTTGGAAAGGATTGCCAGAGCAGGGAAAAGTTCAAATAACTCAATAACACTAGGAGGAAGAATTCATGATTAACAAGTTGATTGAAAAAATCCGTAAAACAAATGCACCGATCGTTGTAGGACTGGATCCTATGCTGAGCTATGTTCCGAAACATATTCAGGAAAAAGCGTTTGCGGAATATGGAGAAACTCTGGAAGGTGCTGCGGAAGCAATCTGGCAGTTTAATAAAGGAATTGTGGATGCTACCTGTGATTTGATTCCGGCTGTAAAACCGCAGATCGCCATGTATGAACAGTTTGGAATCCCCGGACTTCAGGCATATAAGAAAACCGTTGATTACTGCAAATCCAAAGATCTTGTTGTGATCGGAGATATCAAACGAGGTGATATCGGTTCAACTTCTGCTGCATATGCAGTGGGACATCTGGGAAAAGTCCAGGTGGGAAGCAAGTGCTATGCAGGTTTTGATGAAGATTTCGCAACGGTCAATCCGTATCTTGGAACCGATGGAGTGAAACCTTTTGTGGATGTCTGCAAAGAAGAGAAAAAAGGTCTTTTTATCCTGGTAAAAACATCCAATCCATCCAGCGGAGAATTCCAGGACAGAATCATTGACGGACGTCCGCTTTATGAGTGGGTTGGTGAAAAAGTTGCACAGTGGGGCGAAGACCATATGGGCGACAGCTACAGCTACATCGGTGCTGTTGTAGGCGCAACTTACCCGGAAATGGGGAAAGTTCTCCGTAAACTGATGCCGAAAACCTTTATTCTGGTGCCGGGCTATGGTGCACAGGGAGGCAAAGGAGCGGACCTTGTACACTTCTTTAATGAAGATGGACTGGGTGCGATCGTAAACTCTTCCAGAGGAATCATTGCTGCATACAAACAGGAAAAATATGCTGCCATTGGTGAACTGAATTATGCAGAGGCTTCCCGCAAAGCAGTGGAAGATATGATCGCGGATATCAGCGGCGCACTGGAATCACGCTAGGAGGAACATCATGAGCGAAAAAGCAAAGGAAAATTGCAGAATCGTCAGCCAGACCTGTATTGGAAAAGATATTTACAGCATGTGGCTTCAGACAGATAAAATTGCACAGAATGCCAGACCGGGACAGTTTCTTTCTCTGTACACCAGAGACGGAAGCAAGCTTCTTCCGCGTCCGATCAGTATCTGTGAGATCGATAAAGAAAACTCCAGAATCCGTCTTGTATACCGCGTGACCGGAAAGGACACGGGAACAGAAGCTTTTTCCCGTCTTCATGCGAATGTGCCGGTAGAGACACTGGGACCGCTTGGAAATGGATTTCCGCTGGAAGAAGCCAGAGGAAAAAAGGTTTTCCTTATGGGCGGGGGAATCGGAATTCCTCCCATGCTTGAGACGGCCAAGCAGCTTGATGCAGAGAAAACAATGATTCTGGGATACCGTGATGAACTGTTTCTGAATGAAGAATTTAAGGCTTATGGTGATGTTTATGTTGCCACAGAAGATGGAAGTGCTGGAACCAAGGGAAATGTCATGGACGCCATTCGTGAAAATGCGCTGGATGCAGAAGTGATTTTTGCCTGCGGACCTGCTCCTATGCTGAGAGCCATCAAATCATATGCAGAAGAAAAAGGAATTCCGTGCTGGATCTCCATGGAAGAGCGTATGGCATGCGGAATCGGTGCCTGCCTTGCCTGTGTCTGCAAATCCAAGGATGTTGACAGCCACTCTCATGTGCATAATAAGCGTGTCTGCAAGGATGGCCCGGTATTTCTCAGTACGGAGGTGGAGTTATGAGTAGAATGAACGTAAACCTTGCCGGAGTGGAACTGAAAAATCCGGTCATGACTGCATCCGGAACATTTGGTTCCGGTATGGAATACAGTGAATTTGTGGATCTGAACAGACTGGGCGCTGTTGTGACCAAAGGAGTGGCCAATGTCCCATGGCCGGGAAATCCGACTCCCCGGGTTGCGGAAACTGCTAGTGGTATGCTGAATGCGATCGGGCTTCAGAATCCGGGAATTGATGTGTTCTGTGAAAGGGATCTTCCTTTTCTTCAGAAATATGATACACGAATCATTGTTAATGTCTGCGGCAGATCCACGGAAGATTATTGTGAAGTGGTAGAGCGGCTCGGCAATGAGAAGGTGGATCTTCTGGAAATCAACGTTTCCTGCCCGAATGTAAAAGAAGGCGGAATTGCTTTCGGACAGAATCCCAAGGCTCTGGAAGCCATCACAAAAGAAGTGAAAAAATATGCAAAACAGCCGATTATCATGAAATTGAGTCCCAATGTGACGGATATTACAGAAATGGCAAAAGCAGCAGAAGCTGGCGGCGCAGATGTTTTGTCACTGATCAATACGCTGACAGGAATGAAAATCGATATTAACCGCAGAACTTTCGCTCTTGCAAATAAAACCGGCGGCATGTCCGGTCCGGCTGTGAAGCCGATTGCAGTACGAATGGTTTATCAGGTTGCCAATGCAGTTTCTTTGCCGATCATCGGTATGGGTGGAATTGCGACTGCAGAGGATGCACTGGAATTTATCATGGCAGGAGCAACCGCAGTCTCTGTGGGAACGGCAAACTTTTTCAATCCTTCTGCAACAGAAGAGGTCGTAAACGGGCTGGAAGAATTTCTTGCAAAAAATAAAATTGAGGATATCAATGAACTGATCGGTGTGGTAAAATAAAAACCGGAATGTATATACCTACGTTTGGGGAAAACATATCATCAGTATATTCACAGCTATAATAATATACAGTGAATCATAACAGGGAATTACAACAATGGAGGTAACAATGGAGGCATATAAACAGGAATTTATTGAATTCATGGTAGAGAGCGATGTACTTAAATTTGGAGAATTTACACTGAAAAGCGGAAGAAAATCTCCATTCTTTATGAATGCTGGTGCATATGTAACAGGTTCCCAGCTGAAAAGACTGGGAGAATATTACGCAAAGGCAATCCATGATAAATACGGTATGGATTTTGATGTGCTTTTCGGACCGGCTTACAAAGGAATCCCGCTTGCAGTTGTAACTGCCATGGCATTCAGCGAATTATACGGAAAAGAAGTACGTTACTGTTCTGATCGTAAAGAAGAAAAAGATCATGGTGCTGACAAGGGAAGCTTTTTGGGAAGTAAATTAAAAGATGGTGATCGTGTCATCATGATCGAAGACGTGACAACTTCCGGTAAATCCATGGAAGAAACGGTTCCGAAGGTGCGCAATGCAGCAGATGTAGAAATAAAAGGTCTGATGGTATCTCTGAACCGTATGGAAGTTGGAAAAGGCGGCAAAAAATGTGCATTGGATGAAGTAAAAGATCTGTATGGATTTGAAACCGGTGCGATTGTTTCCATGGCAGAAGTTGTGGAATATCTGTATAACAGAGAATGCAATGGAAAAGTTGTCATCGACGACACGTTGAAAGCAGCAATCGATGCATATTATGAGCAGTATGGTGCAGAATAAAACCATATGAGCCGGCTTTTTGGATCACCAGTACATCAGAAAATAAATAACTGCTCTGATGTCAGATGGGCCAGTTGTTTCATTTATGATGTAGCAGTATTGGAGGATGAAAGATATGAATGAAAAAATTTATAAAACCATGTCCGGTACAGGTGTAAGCAGCCTGATCGTTGGAATTGTTGTTCTGGTGACAGGAGTTACTGCCGGAGTTATGATGATCATTAATGGAGCCAGACTGCTCAGACGGAAATCTGAAATTTTAATCTGACAGATATTTTGCGGGAAGCTGTCCGCTGATCCGGAGGCTTCCCGTAAACATTCCGTGTGACAGTTGCGGGAGTATGTGTGCAGAACAGGTGAATGTTACGATTTGCGATGCCTGTGTAAGCAGGCCGTTCTGTTTGGATAGGGGAGACAATTGAAAAAAGATTTTAAATATATGATCAGGTGGATGGGGATCCTCCTGTTTATTCTTTATGTTCTGCTTCTGGTTTATTTTTTGTTTTTTTCTGAAGAATACGGTCGGACAGTTCAGATGGAACAGGGATACAGATATAATCTGATTCCTTTTGCAGAGATACAGCGGTTCTGGAAGTACAGGGAACTGCTTGGTCAGTATGCCTTTCTTAGCAATATTATGGGAAATGTGCTGGCGTTTCTTCCCTTTGGATTGATTCTTCCGGTGATATTTCGTGGAATGCGCAGCGGCTTTTTGATTATATTGTCCGGTTTTGGCCTGAGTCTCTGCGTTGAGACAATCCAGCTTGTGACGATGGTTGGATGTTTTGATGTGGATGATCTGATTTTGAATACGTTTGGTGCTGCAGTCGGTTACCTTATTTTTGCTGTCTGCGATTATCAGAGGAGAAAATATTATGGCAAAAAGATATAGATATGCATTTGCAAAGAAAAAAGAAGCGGCAAAAGGCAAGCTGTCCGTTGGACTGGCGGTGGCTTCCCTGCTTCTTTTTATAACAGCGGTTCTTTTTTCTTTCCGGATGGAAGGAGAGTATGGCTTTGTGGTAGGCGGTATCTGCCTGTTTGCCATGCTTCTTTCCGTATATGGATTTATTATGGGACTGCTAAGCTTTTCGGAAGAAAATTTTGCTCACCGTACCAGCATCATTGGTTCTATTGTCAATGGAATCGTTATGGTGGGATGGCTGGGCTTTTTTTTAATGGGAGTGTAATGGAAGATGGATATGGAACGCTTGAAAAAACAGATGGAGTTTATCGTAGAAATTGATAAAGTAAAGAATATTTTCCGGCAGACTTATCTTGCCGACAGAGGCAGAAAGGAGAATGATGCGGAACATTCCTGGCACCTGGCGCTGATGGCTGTGCTTCTGAAAGAATATTCCAGTGAAGAAGTCGACCTGTCCAGGGTAGTTCCCATGGTTCTGGTACATGACCTTGTAGAAATTGATGCAGGGGATACCTATGCCTATGATGCAGCAGGAGTTTCCACGCAAAAAGAACGGGAGAATCAGGCGGCAGACCGGATTTTCGGCATGCTTCCGGCAGATCAGGGAGAATGGCTGCGTAATCTGTGGGATGAATTTGAGGCATATGAGACACCGGACGCAAAATTTGCGCATCTTCTTGATAACTGTCAGCCTCTTCTTCTCAACGATGCATCAAATGGACTGAGCTGGGAGGAACATCAGGTGAAGAAGAGCCAGATTTACAGAAGAAATCAGCGTGTTCCGGAAACTTCCGGGGTGATCTGGGAATATATGCAGTCCCTGATTGAGAAACATGTGAAACTGGGCCATATTATTGATGATATGTCAGAATAAAAGAAAAGGAGAAACAATGGCAGACGAATGGATTATGGAGCGATATGCTTTGGCAAAAGAGCGTATCGGAGAAATTATATCGGAAAGAGAAGTACAGAAACCATATCTGGACTTTTTTTGTAAGACGGCAGTCTTTCTGCAGTTTGTAACAGATGTTCTGGAGAAGGACTGTCATACAATGACTCTGAAAGAATTAGAGGAACAGAATCAGAAACTTTATGAAGACATTCTGCCCGGGAATTATGAAACATCTTACGGAAATCCCGCATATGCGGAAAAAATGCTCGGAGAGTATGGAAAGGAATTCTGTTTTCTGTATGCGGAACTCAGAGGAACCATTGCTTTTGCATTTGAGAAAAAGTGGTGGGATGTTACCGTTGCACTGGAATTATTTCTGGAAATCTATTCCGCATTTGACAGTGAAGAAGTTCCTCCGGTCCGAATCCTGAGAGATATCTTAAAATCGTATGTCAATGATTATTGTCAGGAAATGGAGGAGCAGAGAATCCGGGAAGCGGTGGATCCGGATCTGGATTTTGCTGTCAGAATCATCGAAGAGTCAGATCTTACAGATCTGCGTTATCTTTATTATTATGGAGAATATATCACCGATAATGAAAGAAAGACCGCAGAATTTCTGAATACACTGCCCCAGGAACAGATTGATGCCATGGCTCGTACCTATACAGAAGGGTACCGGATCGGGTTTGTCAATGGCAGGAAAGATCTGTCCAGAAAAAAAACGGTCAATATCCGTTACCCGCTGGGGTTTGAGCGTATGGTCAAGGCTGCGGTCAGCCAGTTCGCGGAAATGGGTCTGAAACCGGTAATTTTCCGTTATGCAGTTCATGCAGTAAACAAAAAGAACCAGAACAGAATCGGATTTGTCGGAACATCAGCCAATCCGCAGTATGATTATGATCATCGGCAGGATTGTGCACTGTTTCTGGACAGTGATTTTGTGAAACGGAAGCTTCGTTCTATGCAGAATGCGTATGAGAGATATAAAGATCTGGCAGGGTTGCATGGCGGACCGGCCTGCATCGAGACGTTTGGGGAAGTTCCTTTTTCGCCGGAAAATAAACCGGAAGCATGGCGTCTTTTGGAGGCTCAGCAGAAACTGATGGTGGAACTGAACAATGAATCCGGTCAGATCGTAAATCGTTATATCAAAGGTGAAGAAAGAAGTTTTACCATTATTGCCTATCCGCTGCCGGAAATCGGGGAAAATTATCCGGATATTTTCCGGGAGATCGTGAAGATCAATACGCTGGATTATCATCTGTATGAAACGATACAACAGACAATCATAGAGACACTGGATACGGGAGAATGGGTGGAAATCCGGGGAAAGGGACAAAATGAGACAGACCTTCGGATTCATCTTCATACACTGGAGGACAGGACGAAACAGACGAATTTCGAGAACTGTGTGGCAGATGTGAATATTCCGGTCGGAGAAGTCTTTACTTCTCCGGTGCTTACGGGAACCTGCGGCATTCTTCATGTTTCCAAGGTATATCTGAACGGGCTGCAGTTTCAGGATCTGAAGCTTGTATTTGAAGACGGAAGAGTAACGGATTACAGCTGTCATAATTTCGAAACGGAAGAAGAAAACCGCAGATATATTGAAGAAAATATTCTGTTTCATCATGAAAAGCTTCCGATGGGTGAGTTTGCTATTGGTACCAATACAACTGCTTATGTGGCAGCGGAGAAGTACGGAATTGCGGAGAAACTGCCCATTTTGATCGCAGAAAAAATGGGACCGCATTTTGCAGTGGGAGATACCTGTTACAGCTGGGCGGAAGATATTTCCGTATATAATCCGGATGGAAGAGAAATCATTGCAAGGGATAATGAAGTTTCCATTCTTCGCAGGGAAGATATCAGCAGCGCTTATTACAGCTGTCATACGGATATTACGATTCCTTATGAAGAACTGGGAAGTATACGGGTTCTCGTTGGCGACGGAACAGCTGTTTCCATTATTGAAAACGGACGTTTTGTGCTTCCGGGAACAGAGGAACTGAACCGTCCGTTTGAAGAGACCTCTGGGAAATGAGAAAGATTCCTGTCTGCCAGAGAATGCCAAAAACTGTTAGCTGTGCTAATTTTTTTCTTGTTTTAATTTGGTTGACAGAAAAAGGGAATCTTAGTAGAATGATTACGTTTAATAGGTTTTAACAGATTTTATATACAAAAGGAGAATGATTATGGCAAAAGTAGGAATTGTAATGGGCAGTGATTCGGATATGCCTGTTATGAAAAAAGCAGCAGATATTCTGGAAAAGCTTGGAATTGACTTTGAAATGAAAATCATCTCTGCACACAGAGAACCGGATGTGTTTTTTGAGTATGCAAAAACGGCAGAAGAAAAAGGATTCAAAGTAATCATTGCAGGAGCAGGAATGGCAGCTCATCTGCCGGGAATGTGCGCAGCAATTTTCCCGATGCCTGTTATTGGAATTCCCATGCATACCACATCTCTTGGAGGAAGAGATTCTCTGTATTCCATCGTTCAGATGCCTTCCGGTATCCCGGTAGCTACTGTAGCCATTAACGGCGGTGCAAATGCCGGTCTTCTTGCAGCAAAGATTCTTGCTACATCTGATCCGGAACTTCTGAAACGTCTGAAAGAATACAGTCAGGAGCTGAAGGTGCAGGTAGAGGCGAAAGACGCACGTCTTCAGGAAGTCGGATATAAAAATTACTAAAAGGAAATGTCTGTACGTGCAGACAATCACGAATACACAATCATTGGAGGATATTATGGATTACAAGAGCGCTGGAGTGGATATTGAAGCAGGATATAAATCCGTAGAGCTTATGAAAGAGCATGTAAAAAGAACAATGCGTGAGGAAGTAATGGGAGGTCTTGGCGGATTTTCCGGAGCATTTTCTCTTGCAAAGATCAAAGAGATGGAAGAACCGGTACTCTTATCCGGTACTGACGGATGCGGAACCAAAGTCAAACTTGCCATGATTATGGATAAACATGATACGATCGGTATTGATGCTGTTGCCATGTGTGTCAATGATATCGCATGTGCAGGAGGAGAACCGTTATTTTTCCTGGATTATATTGCATGCGGCAAAAATTATCCGGAGAAGATTGCTGCAATTGTCGGCGGTGTTGCAGAAGGATGTGTACAGTCTGATGCTGCCCTGATCGGTGGTGAAACAGCAGAACATCCGGGACTGATGCCGGAGGATGAATATGACCTCGCAGGTTTTGCTGTCGGCGTCAGTGACAAAAAAGATATGATCACAGGTGAGGAGTTAAATGCAGGAGATGTGCTGATCGGTATGGCTTCTACCGGTGTACACAGCAACGGATTTTCACTTGTTCGCAAAGTGTTTGAAATGACCAGAGAATCTCTGGATACTTATTATGATGAACTGGGAACAACTCTGGGAGAGGCACTTCTCGCGCCGACCAGAATATATGTAAAAGCATTAAAGAGTATTAAGAATGCAGGTGTCCGTGTTCACGCGTGCAGTCATATTACCGGCGGTGGATTTTATGAAAATGTACCGCGTATGCTGAAGGATGGAACACATGCAGTGATTGAGAAAGACAGCTATCCGGTGCTTCCGATCTTCAAACTTATGGCGAAGGTTGGAAATATTGAAGAAAAAATGATGTACAACACTTTTAACATGGGGCTTGGAATGGTGCTGGCAGTAGATCCGGCAGACGTGGACAAGACAATGGAGGCAATTAAGGCAGCAGGCGATACTCCATATGTAGTGGGACGTATAGAAGATGGAGAAAAGGGAGTGACCTTATGCTGAAATTAGGCGTTCTGGTATCCGGAGGCGGAACAAATCTTCAGGCAATTCTGGATGCAGTGGATCAGGGAACGATCACCAATGCACAGGTAGGTCTGGTCATCAGCAACAATGCCGGTGCCTATGCGCTGGAACGTGCAAAAAAGCATGGAATTGAAGCAGTATGTATTTCTCCGAAAGATTATGAGGACAGAGAAGCATTTCACAGAGCACTTCTCGCAAAACTTCAGGAAAGCGGCGTGAATCTTGTGGTACTGGCAGGCTATCTTGTTGCCATTCCTCCGATGATCGTGGAAGCTTTTCCGAATCGGATCATTAATATCCATCCTTCTTTGATTCCGTCTTTCTGTGGTGTGGGTTATTATGGCCTTCATGTGCATGAGGGTGTTCTTGCCAGAGGGGTAAAAGTGACCGGTGCAACGGTGCACTTTGTGGATACCGGCACAGATACCGGACCGATTATTCTGCAGAAAGCTGTGGAGGTGCAGGAGGGAGATACACCGAAAGTGCTTCAGCAGCGTGTGATGGAACAGGCAGAGTGGAAGATTCTTCCAAGAGCCATTGATCTGATTGCCAATGGCAGGGTAACTGTTACAGACGGAAAAGTCTCGATAAAGGAGTAAGAATATGAAAGTACTGATTGTAGGAAGCGGCGGAAGAGAGCATGCAATCGCGTGGAGTGTGGCAAAGAGCCCAAGGGTCGATAAAATTTATTGTGCACCGGGAAATGCGGGTATCGCTGAATATGCGGAATGTGTGAATATCGGAGCTATGGAATTTGAGAAACTGGCAGATTTTGCGGCAGAAAAAGAAGTGGATCTGACGATTATCGGTATGGATGACCCGCTGGTTGGCGGAGTCGTTGATGTGTTTGAAGAACGTGGACTGAAAGTATTCGGTCCGCGCAAAAATGCTGCGATTCTGGAAGGATCCAAGGCATTCTCCAAAGATCTGATGAAGAAATATCATATCCCGACTGCCGGGTATGAGAATTTTACGGATCCGGAAAAAGCTCTGGAATATCTTCGCACACAGGCGAAATTTCCGATTGTTCTCAAAGCTGACGGACTGGCTCTTGGCAAGGGCGTCCTGATCTGCAATACCCTTGAGGAAGCAGAGGACGGTGTCAGAGAAATCATGGAAGATAAAAAATTCGGCAATGCCGGAAATACCATGGTGATCGAGGAATTTATGACCGGCCGTGAGGTGTCTGTTCTCTCATTTGTGGATGGAAAGACCATCAGGACCATGACTTCCGCTCAGGATCACAAACGCGCGATGGACGGAGATCAGGGACTGAATACGGGAGGTATGGGAACATTCTCTCCAAGTCCGTTCTATACAAAAGAAGTGGATGAATTTTGTCAGAAATATATTTACCAGCCTACGGTGGATGCTATGGCTTCGGAAGGACGTCCGTTTAAGGGAATTATTTTCTTCGGACTGATGCTGACAGCGGAAGGTCCGAAAGTACTGGAGTATAATGCCCGCTTTGGAGATCCGGAGGCACAGGTAGTACTTCCGCGTATGAAAAATGACATCATCGAAGTGATGGAAGCCTGTGTAAACGGTACGCTGGATCAGGTTGATCTTCAGTTCGAGGATAACGCCGCAGTCTGTGTGGTACTTGCCAGCGAAGGATATCCGGTGAAATACGAAAAAGGAATTCCAATGTATGGATTTGAGAATTTCAAGGATAAAGACGGATATTACTGCTTCCATGCGGGAACGAAATTTGATGAGAATGGTCAGATTGTTACCAATGGCGGACGAGTTCTTGGAATCACGGCAACGGGAAGCGATTTAAAAGAAGCAAGAAAAAATGCCTATGGCGCAACAGAATGGATTACATTTGCCAATAAATATATGCGTCATGATATTGGGAAGGCAATTGATGAGGCGTAAAGACGTATTCATTTAAAGCTTTGTATGAGTAAGAAACGGTTGTAATTTAGGAAAACAGGGTAAGGGTCATTTCCGGGTTTATGGAAATGACCTTTACTTTTGTATGTATTTATTATAAAATATTAGTGTATGCAAAAATATCGAAAAGTATATTGTGAAGCGTGTCGGAGCACGGGAAGTGCAGAAAGCATGCAGGGTTCAGAATAAACGATATAGAGAGGATAAAGAGATGGGAATGAGTGTTGAGGAGGCTGTAAAGGAGCTTCAGACAAGAGAACGTTTTTTTGTAGCGTATGCACAGGCTACGAAACTTCCTTATGTTACCTGTGACGAGGAAAGTTTTAATGATCAGGCGTGGATATTTGCCACAGAAGAGGAAATTAAGGAATTTGGCAAGAAGAAACTGGAAGATAAAGTTCTTCTCATGGGAATGCGCTATGATAAGAAAGATTTTCCAAGATTTTACGGAACACTGTATGCAATCGGTGTAAACTCTGTTGTCTGGAATGACGGAGAAAATCATGTGGAAGTGGAGATTGAGAAGATTGCAAGACAGGCGGATTTCAGCAAACTGGAGCCTGAAAAAAGACCGCTGCTGAATCCGACTCTTCAGCTTTCCGGAATTTATTTTATGCAGGAACTCCGTCGCCCTGTGAAGAAGGAAGAACGTCAGAATGTGGAGGAGGAAAAACGTCAGAAAGTGAGGGAACTGGAAGAGGAGCTGATTGTGAATGTGCGCAGAGCAGAATATCTTCTTGCACTTGATGTAAATCCGGAGGACCCGAAGAAAGTGAATATTCCCTATCTGAAAGATAAAGAAGGCAAAATTCTCCAGCCGGTATTTACCGATGTCATGGAATTTGAGAAATTTGCAAGAGGAAAGAAACTTCGTCTCATGAAGGTTCCGTTCCAGAAACTTCCTGAATTGATGATGCAGCAGGCAGAAAATTGTGTGATCAATCCTATGGGATTCAACCTTATCTTATCCAGGGAGCAGCTGACGAAAATCATTGGCTGATGAGGGCAGATATCTAAAGAAGAAAAAAATTTCATAGGTTGTAAAATTTATAAAAGATGAACACATGTGCAGGTATATGAAGAAGATATCTGCATGTGTGTTTTTTGCATTTCAGTAAGGTATTCTATATTTTGCTGTAATATAAAAAGTTCTCCGGGTAGACTTTTTGTACTTAGAAGATATGATTTTTGAAATAAAAATATGTCAGTGAGAAGTTTTCCTGTTGAATAACAGAGGAGTTTTTTACAGTGAAAATAGAAAGATAAAAATAGTCATTTTCAAAATGTGATTTATGTGCTATGATATGTATAACACTTGATAAAAGTGGACAGTAACATGCCCATAGAAGATACCCGGGAGGTGAGAATATGGTCATAGAAATAGATTTTAACAGCAGTGAAGCCATATATACGCAGCTGATGAACCAGATCATCCTTGGAATTGCCACATCGCGGCTTCAGGAAGGAGATACGCTTCCTTCTGTACGACAGCTGGCAGAGACGATCGGCATTAATATGCATACCGTGAACAAAGCATACTCGCTGTTGCGCCAGGAGGGATTTGTCACGATCGACCGCAGGAAGGGTGCTGTGATTGCTGTTGATATGAATAAAATCAAGGCCAAAGAAGAATTGAAGGAGAACCTGATCGTGGCACTGGCCAGAGGGTACTGCCGGAATATCAGCAGAGAAGAAGTACATGAACTGATTGATGAAATTTTTGACGAATATGCGGCTGATTGATTATACTAAGGCCATACATCAGAAGTGATATCGCTGATCGGATATGTCAGTTTGATTATTAACGATGTACTGGAAGAAGTCAAAAACAGATGATAAGATAATAACGAAACAAATTATATCAGGAGGACATTATGCAGGAAAAATTTACCAGACAGGCGGCGGAAGCCCTTTCCCTGGCAAAGAAAACCGCACAGTCCTGCAGGCATACTTACATTGGGACTGAGCATATATTACTGGGCCTGCTCAAAGAGCCGGAGGGCACTGCCGGCAAAGTTATGGAGGAATTCGGAATAGAGGAAGAATCCCTTATGAAACTGGTGGAAAAACTGATTGCCCCGCCGGAAACAAATTTGATGGAACGAGAGCCTGTTTTGAGCCCTCGTGCAAAGAAAATTATAGAAAGTGCAGCGCAGGAAGCAGAGGCATTTCAGGAAGCGTTTATCGGAACGGAACATCTGCTGCTTGCCACGCTCCGGGAGACAGATTGCGTGGCAACCCGTCTTCTCCATACTCTGGGTGTCAATATTCAAAAACTGTATGCAGGAGTTCTTGCGGCGATTGGATTGGACAATGAAGCGATTTCCGAGGAATTCAGAGAACTGAAATCCATGAAAAATAAAAAAGGAAGTGCCACTCCTGTGCTTGATCAGTACAGCAGAGATCTGACTGCTATGGCAGCGGAGGGAAAACTGGATCCTGTAATCGGTCGGGATCGGGAAATCGCACGCCTGATTCAGATATTAAGCCGAAGAACGAAGAATAATCCATGTCTGGTAGGGGAACCGGGTGTTGGAAAGACTGCAATAGCAGAGGGGCTGGCACAGCGTATTGTTTCCGGAATGGTACCGGATACTGTGAAGGATAAGCGTGTAGTTGTTCTGGACCTGTCCGGAATGGTGGCCGGAAGTAAATATCGCGGTGAATTTGAAGAGCGGATTCGTAATGTAGTGAATGAAGTAAGAGAACATCAGGGAATTCTTCTGTTCATTGATGAACTTCATACGATTATTGGAGCAGGCGGTGCAGAAGGTGCCCTGGATGCGTCAAATATTTTGAAACCGTCACTTTCCCGTGGGGAAATTCAGCTGATTGGTGCAACAACGCTGGAAGAATACAGGAAATACATTGAAAAAGATGCTGCTCTGGAACGCCGGTTCCAGCCTGTTACAGTAGAAGAGCCGACAGAGGAAGAAGCAATCGAGATTCTCCGGGGACTTCGTCCGTATTATGAGAAACATCACAAGGTCAGAATAGAGGATGATGCTCTGGAAGCAGCAGTAAAGATGTCTGTCCGCTATATCAATGACAGGTTCCTTCCGGATAAGGCAATCGATGTAATTGATGAAGCATCTTCCAAGGTACGTTTGAATGGTTACCAGTCTGTGCCGGAAGTGGAAGCTTTGGAGGAAGAATTACGGCAAATTCATGAAAAAAAAGAAGAGGCAATTAAAAATGCGGATCTTGCTGCAGCCAGAGAAGCACAGAACCGCCAGAAAGAAGTAGAGGAAGAACTGGAAAAACAGAAACTGCGTGCAGAAAAGAAAAACAAGCGTAAACCCATGGTTGTAACGGAACTTTCTGTGGCAGATATCATTTCTGACTGGACAAGAATTCCTGTGCAGCGGCTTACTGAGGGAGAGACAAAAAGGCTTGCGCATCTGGAGAAAGAACTGCACAGAAGAGTAATCGGTCAGGAAGCTGCAGTCAAAGCAGTGGCGCAGGCAGTCAAGCGCGGCCGTGTCGGGCTGAAAGATCCTAACAGGCCGATTGGTTCCTTTTTGTTCCTCGGACCGACCGGTGTTGGAAAAACAGAACTTTCCAAAGCGCTTGCTGAGGCTGTATTCGGCAGTGAGCAGGCAATGATTCGGGTAGATATGTCTGAATACATGGAAAAGCACAGTGTATCCAAATTAATCGGCTCACCGCCCGGCTATGTCGGCTATGATGAAGGCGGCCAATTGAGTGAAAAAGTCCGTCGGAATCCGTACAGTGTGATTCTCTTTGATGAGATTGAAAAGGCTCACCCGGATGTGTTTAATATCCTGCTTCAGGTACTGGATGATGGACACATTACAGATGCACATGGTAGAAAAGTTGATTTTAAACAGACCATCATTATTATGACGTCCAATGCCGGAGCACAGGCAATCATAGAGCCAAAAAGACTGGGGTTTGTTTCAAAACCGGATGAACAGCAGGATTATGAACGTATGAAATCCGGTGTTATGGAAGAAGTACGCAGAATGTTCAAACCGGAGTTTCTGAATCGAATTGATGAGATTATGGTGTTCCATTCTCTGAACAGAGAGCATATCCGCCAGATTGTCACGATACTTCTGAAAAATCTGGAAAAACGATGTGCAGATCAGATGGATATTCAGCTGAAAGTTACCCCTGCTGTAAAGGACCATCTGGCAGAGGCTGGTTTTGACAGCAAATATGGGGCGAGACCTCTTAGACGTGCTATTCAGACACAACTGGAAGACAAAATGGCAAATGAAATTCTGGAAGGACATATCCACAGAGGTGATACGGTTACGGTTCAGATTTCCAAAAAACAGATTTGTTTTCATGCAGTATCAAAATCTTAAAAAGATATAAAATGTGCTGGAGAGTCTGGTCAAAAAAACAGATTTATTATATAATATGAACGAGAATAAAGTGTGATTGTCGAATATTTGATGTGGAGCTGAGGCGGCTTTTTCCGCAGATTCGGACAATTACAAAAAACACTATAGAAGTCTTAGGGAGGACATAATATCATGGCAGTAGTGAAGGAACTCATCCGTACTGAAGAAAATGGAAGTATCAGCTTCGGTGATTATGAACTGGCACAGAAATCCAAATTATCGGATTATCAGCATCAGGGCGATGTGTATAAAGTAAAAACATTCAAAGAAATCACCAAGCTGGAGCGCAACGGAATGTTTGTTTATGAATCCGTGCCGGGTACTTCTGTATTTCATCTGGAACAGGATGGCTCTGTTATGAGTTTTCATGTGGAGGGACCGGAAGATGCTCAGATTACGGTGGAAATGGAACCGGATACGGAATACCGTATATTCATCGATGGTTTTGACACTGGCAAAGTAAAAACAAATCTTGGCGGTAAGCTTTCTTTCAGCGCAGAACTGGGAAATGCCGCTGATGTTGAAGTGAAGATTGAAAAATGCTGAAAAATAAAAAAATTGTTTATTTCTGCCAGGAATGCGGATATGAATCTGCCAAATGGATGGGGCAGTGTCCGGGATGCAGGGCATGGAATACGTTTGTGGAAGAAGCTGTTTCAACGAAGAAGACAGCTTCTTCCAGTTCAGGAACAGTTCCTGAAAAGCGTAAGGAACCTGTGATGCTGAAGGATATCAGCCTGTCCGAGGAAGAACGGCAGACAACAAAAATTGGAGAACTTGACAGAGTGCTCGGGGGCGGTATTGTTCCCGGCTCACTGGTATTGGTGGGTGGAGATCCGGGTATCGGTAAATCCACCCTCCTTTTGCAGGTATGCAGGAATCTGGCAGATCTGGGTGTATCTGTGCTTTATATTTCCGGTGAGGAATCTCTGCGTCAGATTAAGCTTCGGGCAAACCGTATCGGAAATTTTAATGAAAAACTGATGCTTCTGTGCGAAACAAATCTGGAAGTGATCCGTGAGATCATTGAACGGAAAAAACCGGAGATTGTTGTGATCGATTCGATTCAGACCATGTTTCATGAAGATATCAGCTCTGCACCTGGAAGTGTTTCTCAGGTAAGGGAATCTACCAATATTCTGATGCAGATTGCAAAAGGAATGGGGATTTCTATTTTTATTGTAGGGCATGTGACCAAGGAAGGAAATGTGGCCGGTCCGAGAGTGCTGGAGCATATGGTGGATACGGTACTTTATTTTGAGGGGGACAGGCATGCAGCGTATCGTATTCTGAGAGCAGTGAAAAACCGCTTTGGATCCACCAATGAGATTGGTGTTTTTGAGATGCGTAATACCGGTCTGGAAGAAGTGAAAAATGCATCAGAATTTATGCTGAACGGGAAACCGAGTGACACTTCCGGTTCGATCGTGGCATGTTCTATGGAAGGAACGAGACCGATTCTGGTGGAAATCCAGGCACTGGTATGTCAGAGTAATTTCGGAATACCAAGGAGAACCGCTGTTGGAACCGATTTTAACAGAGTGAATCTGTTGATGGCAGTTCTGGAAAAAAAGGTGGGGATTCATCTGGCGTCCTGTGATGCATATGTTAATATTGCAGGAGGTATGAAGATGACGGAACCGGCGATTGATCTGGGGATTTCCCTGGCAGTTGTTTCGAGCTGCAAAGATATTGTAATTCCTGATTCCGTGATGGCATTCGGTGAAATCGGTCTGAGTGGAGAAGTACGTGCTGTGAGTATGGCCGGACAGCGAGTAGCCGAGGCAAAGAAACTGGGATTTCGAACGGTGATTCTTCCGGAAGTCTGCAGGGCGTCTTTGGGAAAAGTAGATGGAATTGAGTTGGTTTATGTAAATTGGATACAGGATGCGATATCATATATTATGGAAATGAACAAGTGTTCATAATATAAGCTGTGCAGTGGATTTCATATACGGAGAATGACAAAAGCAGGAGATGAAAAGATGGCTCCTGCTTTTGGTATAATGCTCGTGAAAAAGAGATAAGGGCTGAAAAACAAAAAGAGATAAAAAACAACATAAAAAATGGAGAGATGTAGATAAAAATGAAAAAAGTTGTTGACATGCATGGTCTCCTGTGGTATCCTAATTGAGCTGTCAGAAATAATTGTTTTTCTGAAAGACACAATTTGGTAGTTTTTCAGAAAAATAAAAATAGTTGTTGGCAAATGACTGAACATATGATAAAGTAGTCAGTTCGTCAATGAGAGATGACAGAAACCACAGAAAACCGCATATGTCGTTGAGAAAAACCTCAAAAAACTCGAAAAAAGTTGTTGACAAGTGTTGGAAGATGTGGTAATCTAATGAAGCTGTCGCGAGACAGAGACCTTGATAACTAAACAGTGAAACACATACGATTCTCGAAAATTCTTTACATTCAAAAGAACGGTTCGATGAACCAAAAACAGTAAAAACGAGAGATAGCTAGTAGTTATCTTGAGTGAATCAAACATTTTATCAGAGAGTTTGATCCTGGCTCAGGATGAACGCTGGCGGCGTGCTTAACACATGCAAGTCGAAC
>NZ_JBQHXR010000006.1:0-140367 GCF_052063365.1 Blautia sp. HCP3S3_G3
GTATTCATCATACATACCCAGTTTCATTTTAAGTTGTTCAATGAACATCAGGATATTTTTATAGTCTGCAGTTACCTGGATATTTGCAAAAATGCGGTCTTCTTCGCCGATCACCGGCTCCATTGCACAAAGTGTGTAATTTTTACTATGGACATCCATCCCAATTTTGATTATTCTATACATAGTGGCCTCCTTTTGTATGTGGTAATCCCTGTTACCATTGTTCTCGTCAAACTTTAGTATACAGGTAAATCCACGTTATTACAAATGTGAGGTCACTTCATATTATCTAAAACATCAATACTATCGGTGCTTATAAACCTTCTGATCTCCGGATCATAATATCTGTTCTTCAGGTAATACAGTCCCGTCTCGGCTGGGCTTCTATATGTACCCGGCAATCACTCTTGTGATTGCACGGTCGTTATTCTCACTTTGATTCCTGTTTCAAATTTAGTCTGCCGTTCCGATGAAACGGTAGACAATGGTAATTTCCTGCTGTCGGCATCCGTCCACCTTAACGGTATGCCCAATCTCGATCCGCTCAATTAACTGATTAAGCATATTTTCTGTGAGCGTTTCAACATTCAAATACTCATCCAGCACGTTTTTCAGCTTCTGTACATTCTGCTCGTCGTTTCCCTCAACGCCTAACTCTGCTTCAATCACCGCAAGTCTCGCGGTGATTTGCTTTTGCTCCTGGGTGTAATCGGTCAGCATGGAATGGTAGCTTTCCGAGTCCAGAAGATCGGCAGCAAAATCCTCATACAGCTTTTTAATAATTCTTTTCAGCACAGACAGTCACTTGTTGATTTTTGCCTGTTCCGCTACCAGCTTGTCCGTTTTCACTCGTTTTGCAGATTGCTTTTGGATTTGCTCCAACAGCTCACCGCTTTCGATTTGCCTTGCAATATTTCGCACCCGTTTCAGCACTTCCGCATACAGATCATCATAGTAGATATAATGATTGTGTTTGCAGTCTTCGGGATTGCTGTAGTGGTTTGTGCAACGGATCAGCGGCGTTGGCCCGGCTTTCAGCGGCTTCATCATCAGCGTCATTCGTTGTCCGCACTCGGCACAGAAAGTCAAATCCCGGAACACATTGTCAAAATTGTGTTTTTTCGGCCTGTGTCGCAGAGTAATCAGCGTTTGCACTCGCTCATAGTCATCACGTCTGACTAACGGCTCGTGACAGTCGGAAACAACGATCTGCTGCTCTTTCGGCACTCTGACACATTCCTTGGTCTTGTAGTTGATGACCTCAGCCTTGTGATTTACCATATCCCCGGTATAGACCTGATCCCGAAGAATGGCTCTTACCGTCTGATAGCACCAGTTGAAAAGAGAGTCCTTGCTCTCCTGATACCTCAAAAAGCGTGTGTCGCCGTTCTGGGCCTTGTAAACGCCCGGTGTGATTATTTTCCTTTCGGTCAGTATTCTGCTTATTTGGATCAGGCTGTGTCCGGCAAGGGAAAGACGGAAGATTTCCTTCACAACCTCGGCGGCTTCTTCGTCTACGATCAAGCGGTTTCGGTTTTGTGGGTCAACCTTATAGCCGTAGGGTGCCTGTGCGCTGATATAATACCCTTTGAAGGCTCGTTGGCGTTTAGCTGACTTCACTTTCCGGGACAAGTCCCTTGCATACATGTCGTTCAAAATATTCTTGAACGGTGCAATATCGTTATCCTCCCGGTTGGTGTCGATTCCGTCATTCACGGCAATATACCGTACCCTTTTTCGGGTGAAATACACATCGGTGTAATAGCCGGTTTGGATATAGTCTCTGCCCAGTCTGCTCAGATCCTTGGTAATGACAAGGTTGACCTTGCCACTGTCAATGTCTTCGAGTAATTTTGTGAATGCCGGTCGGTTGAAGTTCAGTCCCGAATAGCCGTCATCCGCATAGATCTCGTAGATGGGGAATCCTCGTTCGTGGCAAAAGTCCGTCAGCATCATTTTCTGTGTTTCAATGCTGACGCTTTCACCTGCCTGTTCATCGTCCTTGCTGAGTCTGCAATAGACTGCTGCGCTGTAAATAATTTGCTCATTCCTCACTTGTTCCATCATCTGCTCCTTTCCCGGAACAAAGTGAATCCTGAGATCGTTCGGTCAGTTCAATTATACTTGGCTTTGTACCCTCAGTCAATGCGGCAGCATTTGACAGAAACACCGCTGCAAAGATATCTTCCGTTTTGCATTTCCCTTGGTAGGTTTCATGAACAATCAGTTTAACTTTTCCCATAGTCGCCTCCTTAATGAGAATAACAGTTGATGGGACAAACTCCCTCCAACTGTTTCCTCACTCAAAGGCAAAAATGTAAGCCTTAATTTTAAAAATTCATATAATTTTTTACAAAAAAGAATGGTAGCTGCTATGTACCAGCAAGCATCGCCGATGGATTACCATGGCGCTTGTCAGGAGTACTCCTGAAACCCTTTTTCGATTTTTCGTTTTTCGATATGACTCTAAATCGTCACATAAATTTCCTTCGCCCCAATGAATTCATCCACAGCTCTCCACCGAACTTTTGATGCACATATTGTAGTTCCTGTATAGCTTTCTATATCCTTTTCTGATAACCCACCGCAATCACACCAATAAATGCAATCTTCCTTTAAAATCATAGTTGCATCAAGTATTTCACAGGTATAGTTTTCGTCATTTGGAAATAGTTTTAAGTACTTTAGCCCCACAAATTGCATTTCAACTACAGATGGATTTTCAAACTGTCGTTGAATAATCATATTCAATATTCTTTGGCTATTAACTGGCAACATACCTAATTTTTCATTTACATATGCACCGCTAATGTATTTAATTTCTTTTAAACAACTGTCGTGGAAACAATACATAGCATCCATAAAGCTATTTAAATCCTTTTCGTTTTCAATTTCATTCCACATTTTTTTCTCCTTTAGTTATCCAAAAATCATTATCAGCCCTTCGCCTACACCTGCCCCAAGTGGTCCAAAAAGAAAGTCATCCGCAACTCCTACGACTGTTACATCATCGGCGGCAACAGCTATTATGCCCACAGTACATATGAAAACCAATCCCACTCCAATTACTGGTTCCCAATTCATTTTGTAAGAAGGATCGGGTGAAAGATGGTCTTTCCCTCTTTCGCCATTTTTCCACTCATGGTCATGTGGGAAAGGCATGTTGCCAGGATGATTATAGTCCCGGTCTCTTTCGGGATTGCCATCCGGTCCATACCAACGCTTCTGTTTTGGGGTTCCGTCTGGATTTGGCAAAGTTTGACTTGATCCGGGCTCTCCTTTTTTAGGCAAGCTATTCGAGCTTGCTTTCAGTATGTTTGATGCCGATGATACTGCAGACTTGACCGTGTTGACAACAACAGTAACGGCTTTCTTAACCGCACTAACCACTGCACTTGCAGCATTTTTTATCCATTGCGGCCAGTGACCAGTGTGGTCGCTCATATTCACCGGATTGTTCATACAATAGGAGAAAAGGTTATAACCACGAACATCTCCACCAACACCGGCAATCGCATCATCCGCATTTATCCACCGACCGATCTCAGGATCGTAATAACGGCTGGATACATAATACCATCCCGTCTCTGTATCGTAATAATATCCTCTGTATCTAAACGGATTCTTCTTTCCAAGGGTTTCGGACATGCTTCCGGTGATGCTCATCACCCTGCCCCAGCTGTCATAAGTATATCTTACCACTTCGTTTCCTTTAGAGTCAATCATTGCAATGACATCATTCTGGACATTACGGACATAAGTATAGAAGACACTGTCGTAGGTTACTGAGATAACGTTTCCGGCGGAGTCATAACGGTACCACAGATTCTTCTCACTTCCCGTACGCTCGGATACCAGCAGGTCCCCTGCATAGCGGAACTGGGTCGTCACGCCGTCCACCACTTTTCTGGTACGGTTTCCGGTATGGTCATAGAAATACTGGATGCTCTTACCGTTCTGCACGGAAGCAAGCTTCCTTCCCTGTGTCCAGGTGTAGGTGGTGCTGCCTTTGGTGAGCATGTTGCCGATGGCATCATAGGTCATGGCTGTGCCGTTCCAGTTCAGCAGCTTATCTTTCCAGACAGTGTCATACGTTCCGGTCTTTGTCTCGGCAGCGGCAGCCGGAAGGGTTCCCGTGGTATAAGCATATTCTTTCTCGCTTACCAGGTTGCCTCCAAGATCATAGCTGTAGGTCACCGTCTTGTTCAGAACCTGGTTGTCCTCACAGGTCAGACGGTTCAGCTCATCATACTACCCATTTCACTTCACCCCGTTTTCTGCATTTGTTTTTAAAATATCAATTCCTTTCCTGATGCAGAGGGGCATTGGCAAGCCCATAAGTCCGGCATTTTCTGCAATAGACAGAGCTTCATTGGCAATAAATCCAATACAAACTGCATCACGCAAATAATCCGTATGCATCAAAGCATCCAGATGTGCCGCAACCAGCACATAGAACAGTGTCATTGCCTTCCTGCAAAGCCCTTTCCATCCGGCATGGCTTTCCAAGGCACCATTTTGGGATTTTGGACTTTTCCCAAACACTCCCGGCAAGATGATTCCTCCTGTGATCCAGTCTATTGCCATAAAAACCACCAGTGTTTGCAGCGCCATATCCCATCCGCCGAACAGCTCTGCCACAGCGCTTCCTATAAGGGCTGTTATTGTTAAGATTTTGTATTTCATAAACTTTCATCTCCATTCATTTTCAATACTTTCTTAAAAAAGGGTACAAAAAAGGAAACGGCCGGTGTAAACCGCTCCCTCACACAATAATATTTGGTAAATTCATATTGTCATCCAAGCAATTACATATTTATTCTTTTTCTTTCTTCTTTCGCACATCTCTTGTTTTTTTTCTTGCTTCAACCATCGTTTTGTAATATTCTTCTTTTGCAATCTCTTCTGTTCTTGTCACTTTTATCCCCCATTCTTCCATCTGCTCAAGAATTCTTTTTCGATTACTGTCAGTAAATGAAACGGATGTCCAATCTGCCCTTGACCAGATCACAGCAAAACAATTCCAGAAATTAAATGACAGAAAAATATCTTTTGCCGAATATATTTTTCCGTTCCTTTTTTTTAGCTTTGTTGAAAAGACAATACCATGATATCCCCATTTTCCGATTCCCCATCTGTCCTCCCTGATAATTTCGAATTCACTCCATCTATGTCTCTTTTTAAATCCAAGCCAGCTAACCATACAACCATCCGCATCCATCGTAAGTACACGCATTTCGGCAAATACCAAAGAGTAGATATACATTGTATCTATTATTAATAGTGTAATAGATAGTATTATAAATGCCAGCATATCAGATACATCTATATTTCTCCCATCTGGGAAACAATTATAAAGGAAATAGCAAATTGCCAAACTGAGTATTACCATCAAAATAATATTTGAAAACAGCGCCTTGGATTTTATTATTAATTTATCGTCTTTCTTTTGAATAGTCATACTATCACTCCTTTGCATTCAACAGATGGCTTGCTGTCCTGCCATACACAATATAAAAATTGCATATAGCAGGATAGCTTTCATAAGGCCTAACAAACAATCAAGTTGCATGGCTAACACATATTTTTTAAATATATACCTTATACGTAAAACCGGCTTCCGATAAATAGATCTTATATCTGGTTCTCACGCCAGTCTTTCCATTATATGAGGCTCCATATCCAATGAAGCGTCCGGCAGACTTTTTATAGATGTGAAGTGTCTTATCGTAACCAATCTTATTGCGTTGTGAAATACCAGCATTAACACCTGCTGCAACCAAATTCCCGCCAGTTCCAAATGTTGCAGAATATATTGCACTGATACCAATGTTTAATGATTTTCCACCGATAATGCTTCCCAAATTTCCCATACAAGTCGTTCCAACAAAAGCAGCAGAAGTACTTGCTACAATTTCTCCTATATTCCCCCCATCCTTCTTGGTCATATAATAAGCACAAGCTCCACTTGCAATTCCTCCCACATATGGATTTATTCCAGAAAGTGCTCCATTTATCCCCGCTGCTATACCATCGTCATAATCAAATTTCTGGCCTGTAACTTTTGCAGCAATCCAACATGAACCTATATTTATTACAGCTCCTACTGCAGCCCCTATTATCATTTTTCCTACAGTACTCGTTGCAAAACCAACTAATGCTGCGGTTATCCAAAAATGTCCTTCAATATCAACTCTTGCCACTGGATTGTTGTCACAATACAAATACAGGTTTTTCTCCTTCAACAGTCGTGGGGAAACCACCACAATTCCGGTATCGTCTGCACTTATAAACCTTCTGATCTCCGGATCATAATACCGGTTCTTCAAGTAATACAGTCCCGTCTCTGTATCGTAATAATATCCTCTGTATCTGAACGGATTCTTCTTTCCAAGGGTTTCGGACATGCTTCCGGTGATGCTCATCACCCTGCCCCAGCTGTCATAAGTATATCTTACCACTTCGTTTCCTTTAGAGTCAATCATTGCAATGACATCATTCTGGACATTGCGAACATAAGTATAGAAGACACTGTCGTAGGTTACTGAAATAACGTTTCCGGCGGAGTCATAACGGTACCACAGGTTCTTTTCGCTTCCCGTACGCTCGGATACCAGCAGGTCCCCTGCATAGCGGAACTGGGTCGTCACGCCGTCCACCACTTTTCTGGTACGGTTTCCGGTATGGTCATAGAAATACTGGATGCTCTTACCGTTCTGCACGGATGCAAGCTTCCTTCCCTGTGTCCAGGTGTAGGTGGTGCTGCCTTTGGTGAGCATGTTGCCGATGGCATCATAGGTCATGGCTGTGCCATTCCAGTTCAGCAGCTTATCTTTCCAGACAGTGTCATACGTTCCGGTCTTTGTCACGGCAGCGGCAGCCGGAAGGGTTCCCGTGGTATAAGCATATTCTTTCTCGCTTACCAGGTTGCCTCCAAGATCATAGCTGTAGGCCACCGTCTTGTTCAGAACCTGGTTGTCCTCACGGGTCAGACGGTTCAGCTCATCATACTGATAGCTGATTGATTTCGTAGTGCCGCCGGACGCATTCGTGTCGCTGTCCTGGATCCTTGTGATGTTCCCGTTCCCGTCATACGTATAACCCAGGTTTCTGCTGCCAAGGATCATGGCGCTCGGAAGACTGCTGCGCCTTGTGCTGTCCGTGCTGTTATATTCATAGATCACCGTATGAGGGGTCCCCGTATTGGTCCATGTCTGCATGTCCACCCTTCCCAGGCTGTCATAAGAAGTGGTACGGTAGTAATTACCGGATGCCTTCGCGGTCACCTCCCGCCCATCCTTATCGTAGGTATAGGATGTGGCGATACCGGAAGTCCCGGCACCGTGGTACATGCGGGTCAGGTTATTATTTTCATCATAGGTATACTCGTAGTAATTCCCGTCATTGTCCCTTGCACGCATCAGGCGGTCAAGGAAATCATAATCCAGGTCATAGGATTTCCCGGACGGATAGTTCGTTACCTGGGCCAGGTTCCCCGCGCGGTCATAAACATACCCGTTCAGTTTCTGCTCTGCACCGGAAGCACTCTTATAATAACTCAGCAGCATGCGGTCCTGAGCATCGTAAGTATAACGGATCGAGTCGCCATTTGCATAAGTCACTTTTTTCAGGTTCCCGTTATTCGCCTCATACTCATAATCCACGATCCGGGCGCCTGCCACGGATGCGTTCAGGACATTTCCAAAAGCATCATAGGCAAAACCATAGCTGAAACCGTTATGGCTGATCGCAGTCAGGCGGTCCTTTGTATAGCCATACGTATTCGATACGGTCTTCTTCGTTCCGTCCTGGGTCACTTCCTGTAATACACCGGCCAGCCGGTTGGCACTGTCGTAACTGTAAGCCAGCCTGCCGCCCCTGGCATCTGTCACAGAAGAAAGGATATCTTTATTCTCATCCCACGCATACTTCACGGTACAGTTTCTTGCGTCCGTTACAGAAGCCACATGGTTCTTTGACGCAGTCATCGCCCTGGTCATCCAGGTACCGGCACTCTGGTTATCAGGCTCCGCGCAGCCGCTCTTAGTCACATTTCCGGCAGAATCATACTCCAGTTTATACACCAGTCCCTGCGCAGAGGTGCCCTTCGTCACATTATGTCTGCTGTCATATGCATAAGTGAATTTATTCCCTTTGGCGTCCGTGATCCCGGTCATATCATTCGTACTGTTATATTCAAATTTTGATGCCTGCTTCTTCGCATCCACAACGGAAATCACATTATTGTCGGCATCATACGTATAGCTCTGGCCGAATTCCTCCCGGAACAGGGAAAGCCCGTCAAAAAACGCGATATTGGCATTATGGCAGTAAGTATAGGATACTTTGATGCTGGAATAATCCTTCTTCGCCACATAAACATCACTTAAAAACTGCCAGTCCAGGATATCCGGGCTGAAATTGGTATAATGGGTATCGTTTGTCCCGTCTGTCCCCACGAACACGACTTCCACCCCGAAGCGGCGCGCCGTATCGTTGGATGTCTCCGGCAGCGGAGTCCCGCGTCCCCAGGCATTCACCATGTAAGTATCGCCTTTTTTGCCCTGCAGATCCAGTGTTTTCGTCAGCTTCTTATTGGCTGCCGGATCACCCAGGAATTTATAGATATGCTCCTCCAGGCCTCCTACTGTTTCTGTTACCTTAGCGGAATTGATCTTCCCGACATAACCGGTCATGTTCAGAGTGATGTTTGTCTGCGGCAGGAACACAAATTCCGTTCCTTTGAGCACCGCATACCATTTCTCCCCGTTGCTCTTCTCCAGGATACCGCGGAGGACAACTGTGGCGCCGGAAGCAGCGCTTCCCATGACAGTGGAGGTCTTCGAAGGCTTCAGGTAATAATTGTCAGCCGCGGTCATCTTTCCTGTCACATAATTCCTGTAGAGCCTGATGACGGAATCTGTGGGCAGATATCCGTAATAACGGGAAGTATCGATCTGCATGCCCAGATAATACCATTTCTTTCCGTTTGCATCAGTGGTGCTGCTCACAATGGAAAGGCTGGTCCCTTTCGGGATCAGTTCTTCCACAGGGGTTCCCGTGTCCGATGCAGAAGCCCGGAGGACTGCGCCTGTCACGCCTGCTGCCGCAGTATGGTTACAGGTACTGCCGCCAAGATAAGGAACCACACTGCCCGAAGAAATATAGCCCCATTGTCCTGAAGCATTCTTCACCCTGTACCAGATCTTCCCGCTGCTGTCCTTATATGCCGCAGAACTTGTCAGATGTTGTCCCTTCGCCACAGTTGCCACCTGGGTGCCGGAAGCAGACGGTGTCTGGTACATGGCTGCAGATGCCTTTGTTACCATCGCCACCTGCATCGGTACATAACAGTCCGCCCCAACAGTCGTCAGGCCGTCTTCCGGATAACCGGTCTTACTGAACCCGGAAGTGCTTCCCCTGTGGAATTCCCCATTATCCACCAGATTGCAGCGGTTGGCCGTCCCACCAGTTTCCAGCTGCGCCATATCGCCATACATCGTCCCAACTGCATGCCATACCACCATATAGATCTTAATGGAATCACTGCTGGCATCCGCAGGCAGGGTAAATGTATTTTTCAGTCGTACAAAATCTGTGGTGGTCGTTTTCAGGATTTCGCTGTCCAGAAGATGCTGTACACCGTCCTTATCCAGATAACGCACCCTCAGCAGGCATCCTCCGTCGGATGCCGCGGAAGTCACTTCTGCCCTGACATACATGGATGCGGTATAGGTCTCTCCTTTTTTAACCGTCACATTCTGAGCCCAATATGCATAACTGCTTTCGGATGTACAGACCGCCTTAAGGGAACGTGTGCCGACCATACAGTATTTCGTATCCGTATTGATGGATGTGCTTCCAGTACCTTCGGCATATACCTTTGCTGCCCATCCGATGGTACCCGCCTGGATAACAGGATCTTTCAGGAGCTGGACAATGTTATCCTGCAGCTTTGTCTCGTTTTCCAGGCGGTTCACATGGTTCCCGTCTTTATTATATTTCCCGCTGGCAGCATGTCCGAACCCGTCATGGATGTGGATCAGGTTCCCGCTGTTGTTAAACCGGAAGATTTCAGCTCTTCCTTTATTATCTGTAAACTTCGTACTGTTGTAACCATAGGACAGGGTAAGGCTGTTTCCTGCCGTACTGCCTCCATATTCCGCGATTTTCTTCACACGGTATGGGGAAGTGCTGTAGTAGGAATACTTCACCTGGTATCCGTCCACATTGGCAAGGGAGCTCAGATTCCTGCCGGAAGTAAACGTATAAGTGATCTTTTGCCCGTCAATGTCGGTGATGGATGTCAGATTATGGTCTGTATATCCAAACGATACTGTCTGGCCGGACGGTGCCTTCACCTGGCTTAAGTCTGTCGGATTGCCGCTGCTGTCTTTAAAGTAGGTCAGGGTGGTCACTCTTCCCGCACCGTCCGTAATTTTCGTGATACGGCTGCTGCTGTAAGTAATGGAAAGCACATTGCTGTTCTTATCGCGGATCTTAACCAGATATCCGCTGCTGCCAAATACCATCTGGTTATCTTCTTTATCCCTGATCACATATGGTTCGGAACTGCCAGTATTCACTATCAGGGTAAATTCCATCCCGGATTCATCTTTCCATTTCTTCTTGTCGGAATCATAGTAAAAATAATGGACTGTTCCGTCACCGTCCGTATGCTTGTAATAGTCCGTATCGGCAATCTTCACTTTCTCCAGCGTCTGATGATAATTTAACCGGAATCCGTAGCCGTAGCCAATGTTTTCTGTCCTGTTATTTGAATTATAGGCATGCTTCAGGCTGACCGGAATACGGCTTCCTCCCATCTCCAGATCCGGGCGTACAAGGATCAGGTTTCCGTTATAATCATTCACATGCACGGTTCCTGCCCTGCCCACGTCCTGGCTGTGGTAATTCCAGAAGTCTTCCAGCCCGGAGTAATTCACATAGGAAATATCAATTCTCGGGCGCATATCCTGATATCCGCTATCACAGTCTGAAGCAAGGAACTCCGTATATCCGGACATTTCATAGTCATCCTTGAACATCAGCCCGAAATTATGTCCATTCTGGTACCAGTCTTTCACCAGCCTTGTCACATCCAGTGTGATATATTTCTGTTTGTCTCCTTTGAATTTGCAGGAATCCTCAATCGTCTCGTCATAGACAGGTTTGTTATTCCAGTTGATCGTTGCAGAATTCCAGTCCTGCATTACACGGTGCACATTGACTGTCCGCTCTTTATTGTCTTCTGCAAGAGATACCAGGACCAGTTTTGCATTCACTACCATATCTCCTGTTTTGATCGTTGGAAGGACAAATTTCAGGAAACTTCTCTGAATATTATCTCCACCCTTTGTCTTCAGGATAATGCTCTGCTGGAAATTGTCCTCTTCCAGAAGGGAATCCACATGGGCATCCATGATATCGGACGCTTTTTTTGATGTGGTGGTCACCGGGTCAATTACAACAGGATATTTTCTCTCCGGTGACTTCAACCATTCTTCATCTGCCTGAAAAAGAATCCTGCAGCAGTCCTTCCCATCCTGCACAAGGGTCAGACTGATCTCCTCTGATTTCACACCTGCCGCATCTTTCATGTATGGAGCATAGACAACAAAGATCTCTTCGCCCTGCCCGTCTACGAAGGACACATGATTCTTCACCTGGATAGCTTCCAGTTTTTTCATCCTGTAGAGGACTGTGACCGTCCCTGATGTTTCCGGTCCTGTCAGGATCAGATCCTCTTTTACTTTTTCGCCGAGAACACGGCATCTTACATCCATCCCCTCCAGGACACCCGAATAAAGAATCCCGTTAACGCCATCAGGGACAGCATCTGCTTTCGCAGCATCCTTTACACCCCAGTGAAGTACCGCACCGTTTTTCTTAACGGTAACAGTTCCCTGTTCCTTCGCATGTTTCGCGAAACGTATCTGAAGCTTTCCTTTTTTATTGATAAGCTCCTTCTCTTTATCTCCTGGTCCTCCCGTCAGAGAAGTATCCTCTTCTGCAGACTCTTCCTGGAGGGTATCGTCCATATCCTTCCAGGAACCGTCCTCCTCCTGGAAATGTACAGCATCCAGATAGATCTCCGCGGTCATGGAATGGTCTGCGTTTTCAAATATTTTTGTGTTTGCTGTCCTCTTACTAATCAGTTCTCTTCGTTTCATCTTTTTCTCTCCAATCTTTTTATACTTTTTATCGTATCAAGAGCTCTTTGATGCAATAAGGATAGCAAACATATGTTCGTTTTTGAATATCAGATTTGTTATATTTTTTTACCAATTGAATATCCAGCATGAGGTTTTCGACCTTTTCATCATCGGAATAATCAAAAAGTTCTTTGATAATGAGCGCACCAACGATCACGTTTACAGGAGTATTCGGTCTGGATGCCTTATCGATGTATAAAACAGAAAAACGCTTTTCGTCAATGGCAGGGAATATTTCATCATCAAATACTTTTGCCCATGAGTTTTCCAGGGCTTTCTGTTCTCTGGCAGTTAATCTGGAAAACATGAGAAAATAGCCCGAATAGGGCGGATTTCAAATATTTTTAGGGCGCTGAACGTCCGGTGGACGTTTGTTTAGCGCCGACCGGAGCGAAGCGCAGATTTTCGGGAGCACAAAGTGCGGAGAAATCCGTGTATCAGAGAGGTCAAAATACCTTTTGACCCCATCATCATGTGATCTTTATTTTTTAATTTTCCAGACTATTTCATTATAAAAGTGAGTATTTGTAAATCTCAGTATCATCCACGCGAAATAACCACCTGCCAGATCTACATCTGTTCCATCACAACATCCTGAATACCATCAAACGCATCCTCCAATGCATCCAGTGCATCTGTCAAAACATCCAGAATATCTTCGTCAGCATCGTCACTCTCATACTCTTCCACAACCTCTTCGAATTCACGCTTCAGTTCCTCCAGATAATCCAAAATCTGCTCAAGCTTATCCTCTTTGTCCGCAAGCGGAGCGATATCAATAAGTCCTGCCATATCTTTTTCCTCCATAATCATTATCTATTTGCTCCAGAACATTGTACCCGTACAGCATCATAAATAAGCGAACCAGTCACATATGATACAAACTGATTCATACATGATATACATCAAATAATGATGGAATCAAAAGGTATTTTAACCACTCTGACACACAGATTCGTCACCTGTGATGTACTGTACCAACGATAAAATGTCATTGAACCTGGCATCATAATAACACATCAGGCTTCATCTATGCAGCCTGGAAATAACAATTTTTTATTAACTGCTCGTGATTTGCAAGTAATATGGACGATTCCTTATTATCCAACATAATATACCATAACTCATCAACTTCACATTGTTTTTATCAAATCGATTATATATAATGATATCATATCAATTCAAAATTCACAAAAAATGATTCTGATATCATAATCTCAGAATAACCGGGTTGTTTCTGTGAATGAATTCAAGTACGCCTCGACGTACTTGCTGCGAGGTGCGCGTCATGCTTCGCATGACATGATACATCTGCGCACCTCTGCAATCCGCCGGAGGCTTTATCTTGGAAGGAGATTGGACTCCCACCAAGACTAAATTGACGTAACTCACCACCTATAGAGGTGGGAGTCTTATCTCATTTCAAGATAAACAGTACTACCTGATTACATACCAGTAAAAACCACTTTGTATATGATTATAGAAGGAGAACACTATGAGCGTAAATTATCATGCTTTCCAGAACAGAGGTTACCTGTTTTCCAACCATGAAACTCTGACAGAACAATGGCACAGTGCTTTTGTCGGATATGATCCTTCCCGTATTTCCCGGATTCTTGATCTGGAATATGATGAAGATTATCTTTATCTGGTTTATTATGGGAAATCTTACCGTTTATGTCTGAGCGACGGTCATCTGGAACGAAAAATCGAAGAAGAATGGACAGATCAGCTGTATTTCAATGAAACTATGAGCATTTATCATCTGCTCCATTATACCAAAGATCAGCCGCGTACTGCCGGAATCTGGGTTCCCAATACTGCACTGGAAGGAGCAGGAGCACATAACCGCAATCTCCCGGATCCTCTCCTTACTCCATTCGCTTCCCGGTTCTCCGGCAAGTCAGATTTACTGGAAAAAGCCTGCATTCAGCTTGGTGGAAACAGACTGGATAGGGGTGATCTCGCCTTCAGGTTTACTTCCTTCCCGCAGATTCCTCTGCAGCTGATTTTCTGGGATGCAGATGAGGATTTTCCTGCACAGGTACAGGTTTTATTTGATAAATATGTGACCGATTATCTGCATTTCGAAACCACCGGATGTGTTATTTCTGATCTTTTAGAAATGCTGGAAAAGCAGGCTGCCGGCCTGTAAATATTCTTTCTCTTGAAACAAAAAGCCGCTCCGGATCTGCTGTTGTAAAGTGATTTACACAGCAAGTCCGGAGCGGCTTTTCCCTAAAATCATGCATAATCAAAGTATACAAATTTCTTTCATAACAATGTACTGAATTTACTTAAGACACCTAATTTATTATCAAAATCACAGTCCTTTTACCGCAGATACTCTGCCAGTTCATACACGCGTTCCCTCGTATATTCTACAGCTGTTGTGTTCTCCAGAAGCGGCTGCAGAGTTCCGCCTTCTGCTTCGGATCCTGCCTCTTTCACAGCAGCTTCTTTTTCCCGGATCCAGTCCAGCTCTTCTTCTGTCAGCAGGTCCATGGCATCTTCCGGCAGAATTTCCTTTATGCGTTTCCACATGGAATTCAGCTCTTCATCCCAGAGTATATAAAGTTCCGCGGAAAGTCTGTTCATTTCCTGCTGTGCAAGCATTCCGCTCTCAAGCTGTTCTTCCATATCTTCCGCCTGTGCGGCAATATCCGCTAATTCCGCATCGATTTCTGACATTTCCGTTCCATCTGCATCATCCATTTTTTCATAACTTCTGAATCCCTCTTCCGCAGCTTCATTATAAAAACCGACAAAAGGCAGTTCTGTTTCTTCCACAGATGTTAAATCATAATATCCCACCCAGCTCCGATACTCTTCCGGAAGTTCAGCAAGAGGCGCGCCCTGAAGATAGAACAGAAATTGCTCTGCATGATCCAGCCCATAGGGATCACTGTTCACATAAAGAACACCATCAACGATCTCCGAAGTATCCGCTTCTTTCTCATATTCCAGGCTTTCAATTTCCACAGAATAGGTATAATCATTCACCTTCACAGGCTCTGTAAACTGCCCGAAAAAGTCACAGACATACACCGTCCCATTGGGATATCCTTCCCCGGTTTCTCCCATATTTGCATCATGGAAAAAACCTTCAAAAGCTCCTTTTTCATCGATTTCCAGAACCGTTCCCCATGCTCCCACACCACTGCTGAATGTAAATGTCAGATTCGAAACATCCTCATAGGAGAATCCATTTTCCGCAAACACAGGCATCGCCTGCACGCCGCACAAAAGCCCGGCAGTACACAAAACGCTCATACATTTCCAATATTTTTTTCCCATACATACCTCCTTCTGCCAAACAGCAGATCGAATCTTTTGTTACTTTCTGCAGTATATCCTGTCAAACAATTCCGCACATCTCAGGGTCTCTTCATGGGGCACGACTGCGCTTTCCACCCGGGATTCCCGGATACATTCCATGACTTCCCGAATCTCATAAACAAAGCCATTGACCGTCTCCTCATCCACAAAATGCTCAGCCATTTTTCCTTCTCTGTCAAAAAGAAAGGCTTCCTCTCCATAATGCACATGCGGAATTTCCAGGCGCCCGCAGGTTCCGGATATCGTCAGTTTTTCATCCAGCATGGAAACACAGCTGGCCGTAAGAATGGCTTCTTTGTCTCTGTACTTCAGGCAGATATGATTGGATGTATCAATGCCTGTTTCATCCCAGAATACAGAAATATCTGTCTTCTCAATCTCGTGTCCAAAGAACCAGGTAGCCAGTTCATAACAGTATACCGTCAGGTCAAAGGCAGCTCCGCCGCCCAGATTCGGGTCAAAGTTTCTCCGGTTCTTTTCTTTGTCAAACGCCGTCCCGACTGCAATCGTTAAGCAGTTGGGTTCACCGATTTTTCCTTCTGCAATCCAGTCCTTCGCTTTTTTTACAGCAGGCAGAAAACGGCTCCACATAGCTTCCATAACAAATACGCGGTTTCTCTCGGAAGCCCCGAAAATATCCTTCGCATCCGCGCTGTTCATAAACATTGCTTTTTCACACAATACTGGTGTTTTATATTGCATGCACAGCTTTGCCAGACGATAATGGGAGTCCGGTGTCGTAGCAATATAAACACAATCCGGCTGTTCTTTCTTAAGCATTGTTTCATAATGATCATACGCCTTCGGAATATGGTTTCTGCGTGAAAATTCCTTCGCCCGTTCCATGGATTTGCTGGCGACCGCCGCTACTTCACAGCCCTCCACACGACTCACTGCATCGCAGAATTTCCCCGCAATATTTCCCGCACCCATAATTGCAAACCGAAAATTCATTGTACTTTCCCCCCATTCTGTTGTTCAAACCATCACTCAATAGTTAAATTCCATGATAATGAAACCAGTCAAAATCCGCATAATTTTCACTGCCTTTTCCTGCTGATACAGCATACATACCGATATAAGTTCCTGTAAATCCGCCATTAACCGAAGAGCTCAGTATTTCTGCCGGTACGGTCAGTCCACAGTCAATTCTTTCGGATTCTCTGTATCCGTAGGCAAATGTATAATTGCTCTCATTTCCCTGAATCTGCAAATAAATTCTCCCGGTATCTTTTATCGGAATTTCGCTCAGAAGTGTCGTCTTTCCATATTCTGTCTTTTTGATCAGAAGCACAAAATCAGTACCTTTTTTTGCTTTTGTAAATGTAATATGGAAACGATCATCCTGAAGAAGCACTGCGCCTGCTTCCTCACAATCAGCTGCCGGTGTAAATTCCATGGCTGTTTTTGCCAGAAAACGCATATGCTGCTGTCTCCTTCCGACAAAAGACGGGGTGTTAATTTCTTCAAGAGTTTCCTTACGAAGCTTTAATCTGAGAAATCCACTTCTTTCCGTCAGAGAATAGAAGTTTTCCACAGGCTGGTGCAGGGTATTCCACATCATTCTCAGTTCTTCATCTTCAAAATTATCACTGCTGTCATCCATATGCGCAATATACTCCGGAAGCTCCGGCTTACGTTCCCATTCATTTACAATGCCATTTTCTGACGCTGCAATCGGCCATCCATCTTCGCTCCATGCCATTGGAAGGAGGAAAGTTTCTCTTCCAAGATTATAAAAAATATTTCCATTCTCATTCCGATAATCTTCTTTCTTCTTCGCCTCATAAGGACGGACTCCAAGAAGTACCATCCACCATTCTCCATTCTGGGTTTCAATCAGGTCTCCATGTCCTGTTACGGAAATATCACGATCCAGCGGAAGGTGTCTGTGACTTACTACCGGGTTTCTCTGACATACTTCATAAGGTCCTGTCACAGAACTGCTTCGCGCCATCATAACACTGTGATTGGTAAACGTGCCTCCCTCTGCTACCATCAGATAGTACATTCCATTTATTTTATAAATGTGCGGTGCTTCAAGCCATTTCCCTCTTGTGGTAATGCCATCCCACAAAATTTTTCTCTCACCTTTAAACTGCAGCGTATCTTTGTCTAACTCGCAAAGATAAATTCCATGATGTCCTTCATAAAGATTTTCTTTGCAGATATAATTACCAACATACCATACAGAACCATCTTCATCAAAAAACAGACTGCTGTCTATTCCGTCTGCTCCTTCTACAAAAACAGGATCACTCCACGGTCCTTCCGGTCTGTCTGCCGTAATAATATAGTTATCTCTTCTTGCTTCTCTTCCCTCCGACACAAGGGTATTTATGATGTAAAATTTCCCCTCATGATAACGGATCGTGGGAGCCCACAGGCCCAACGAGGCTTCGCAGTTTTTATAGTCCAGCTGGTCTGGTCTGTGTATTCCATGACCAATCTGTTCCCAGTGGATCAAATCTTTACTGTGATGGATCGGCAGCCCCGGATAATACGCAAAAGAAGACGTGACCATATAATAATCTTCCCCGACACGGCAAATTGACGGATCCGGATAAAAACCGGACAATATTGGATTTCTGAATTTCCCTCTCATTTTCTTTTCCTCCCTGATATCATAAATTATTTGACACTACCTATCCTTTTTCATTCCTGTTTCTTACATTCACAGTAACTCTTTTTACTTAAGTATACACTAATCTGACATACTCTGCCCAGCTTTAAGCACAACATTCTTTTAATATCAGATTTGAATCAAATACATATTCCTTATCTTTTTCCAGCAGGCATTCTTTCATTATGTCGTTATACTGCAGAACCAGTTTTTCTGTATTGCCCATTTTAATCCGGAATACAGTAAGTTTTCCATCTTTCCACTCCATCGCAATCTGTCCGTTTCCTCTGATCCGCAAACCGGATACCGTTCCGTCTGTCAGCACATCTCCTGCCGCCGGAAGAATCACAACTCTGCCATTCTGACTCTGAACCAGCATTTCACAAATTGCAGCAGCTGCACCAAAGTTTCCATCGATCTGGAAAACTTTTCCCCTTTTGCAGTCATACGGATGATTATCCATCAGATTATCAAATGTTGATGTCTGCAGCAATTTTTTCAGATTATCATAAGCAAGCTCTCCATTTTTAAAACGGCTCCACAAAGAAATAATCCATGCTCTGCTCCATCCTGTATGCCCGCCGCCAAATGATAATCTACGTCTCAATGTTTTCTCTGCAGCTTCCATCAATTCCGGCGTTTCGTACTCATTAATCTCACTTCCCGGAAACACACCAAATAAATGGGAAATATGGCGATGTCCCGGTTCTTCCTCTTCATAATCTTCCATCCATTCCATAAGCTGTCCATGTTTTCCGATATGAAGTCCCGGTATTTTTGACGCCATTTCCCGGACATCACAGGTTAATGTATTTTCAATTCCAAGAAGGGCAGAGGCATCCATAAAATCTCTGAACAGATTATGGAGAATTTCGCAGTCCATCGCCGGAGCCATGCACATACATCCCTTCGTTCCGTTTTCCATGATATATGTATTTTCCGGAGAAACAGAAGGAGAAGTAGCCAGATATCCTTCTTTTGTTTCCACAAGGAAATCTTTAAAAAACAAAACGGCATCTTCAAGAATTCCATAATACTTTTTCACAAATTCCAGATCTTTTGTAAATCTGTAATGCTCCATAATATGCAGGGAAAGCCATGCCCCTCCCATAACCCAGTAAGTTGCCGGAATATACTGATCCTGCGGTGCAGTGTCTGCATGAATGTCCGTATTATGATGTGCCACAAATCCTCTGCATCCGTACATTTCTTTGGCTGTCTTTTTTCCGCTCTCACGAACACGCTCCAAAAGTGCAAAGAATGGCTCATAACATTCCGAAAGGTTGCACACATCTGCCGGCCAGTAGTTCATCTGAAGGTTGATATTAATGGTAAACTTGGAGTCCCATGCCGGGTCGATTTCACCATTCCAGATTCCCTGAAGATTCGCGGGTAATCCTCCTTTTCTGCTGCAGGAAATCATGAGATAACGCGCATAATGAAAATACAGTGCAAACAATCCGGGATCTTCTTTTCCCTGACGCAGACGTTCCAGTCTTTCATCCACAGGAAGAACTTCCGCCTCTTCATCCCGCGCAAATTCCAGTTTCATTTTATGATAAAGTCTTCCAAAATCAGTCTGGTGATCTTTTTTTAATTCCTCCAGCGTTTTTCTTTCCGCTTTATCCAGAATCTCTTCCGTCATCTGATTCGGTGTCTGACTTCGGAAGGTGGTTGCCGCACTAAAAAGCAGGACTGCACAGGACGCATTGTCAATGATCAAATGTTCTCCTGTTGTTTTTACATTCCCATCACATTCCATACAGCGCAGTGCTCCATAAAATCCAAGTCCGCTGTTGTTTCCTTCAAATGCAATTTCTTTCTGCCCTGATGCATATGCCCGGTCAAAATGTCTGCCTCTGTCCAGTCTGCAGTGAAAATCCAGTTTTTTCTCACCCTGCGCACGAAGTACAATCACGATACAGTCATCCGGAAAAGAAGCAAATACACTTTGGCAATAAACAGTTCCATCCACTATAAATTCCGTATATGCCTCTGCATCTGCAAGCTTCAGCTCCCGTTTATAGCTTTTGGGTGTCCCGTTTATTCCATGATGTAATATTTTTATCTCACCAAGAGTCTGATAAGCCCTCTGGTATTGTGGTGTTCCTGACAGGGCGTCTACTGCTGTTCTCTGTGCCTGCGGGATTTTCCCTTCCTCCAGCAATTTCCGGATCTTCGGAAGATACTGCATACTGTCCGGGTTTATCCTGTTTCTTTCTGCTCCGCTCCATACAGATTCTTCATTGACCTGTATCGTTTCCTCACAAACACCCCCGTATACCATTGCCCCAAGCCTTCCATTACCTACCGGAAGTGCTTCATCCCAATACTTCGCACTCTTTCTATACCATAACCGTTCCATATTATCATTATCTCCTTTTTATTCCTTATCTGATCTTTCTTCGCACAATTTTTTATACTCCGAAATTGTCATTTTCTCATAATTTTTAAATACCTTACAAAAATATCTCTGATCCGAAAATCCAAGCTGTTCCGCCACATAAGCCGCTTTCAGCGAGGGGTTCGTACGGAACATATTTTTTGCCTCTTCTACTTTTAATAAAATAGACCATTTCATAGGCGTTATCCCTGTATGATAACTTACAACACGAACAATATATGACTCCGAAAAATGAAATTCATCCACCAGATCCTTCAGGCACACATTTTCATATACATGCTTTTTCAAATAATCCAGAACCCGATCCGATAATTCTTTCATAGAAATTCCATTTTCGTTTACATTCATTTTTTCAATATTCTGATAAATTCTTATGACCGCATCTATTACATCCTGCACACAATAACAGTCCAACAGTTCTTTTTCCACTACTTCCAAAATATTTTCATCCAGCATACACTTGCTTACTTCCAGCATTTTTTCTGCTGTTCCTACCACAAGACGCTTAATCAGAATTGCCGGATATTCCTCCAGACCTTCCTTCAGAAAAAATCCCTGAATCGCCTCCGCCATCTTCTGCTGGTTTTTCGCCTTCATTCTTTTCTCCAGAATCGGTTTAAATTCTGCCAGTTTTCTTTCCACCTGAGATGCCGGAATGATACGCTGTCTGTATCCATCTTCTTCCCATAACATGCTTTTTCCAATTACAAGAAGACAGCTCAATTCCTGATAACTTTTTAAAATCACCGGATATGTTTCACAGATATCCAGATATGGCTTAGATAAATATACGTTTATCATAGCATATTTTTTTAAAAGAGTATTGATCAATCCCAGTGCCAGTCCCTGAACATTTGGCAGATACTCCGTCCGCTTCCGATAAAAAACTATTCCAAATGTTTCATAGTTCATCTTAAATATCACATAATCCAGATGGTACTGCATACTCTCAATATATTGCCTCAGTTCCTCTTCTGCATTCAGCCCGCCCTTTGTCCCAAAAACACCAAAACGAAGCAGCATAACCTGACACTGAATGTCTGTATACTGCTCCTCCTTTTGAAGCATAACCCCTGAAGCAGTCTTAAGAAGCGCCTGTTTGATCGCATCAGATTCCCTGCCCATGCTTTCTGTGTAAAGACCTTTTGCTATATCAATAATTTTCTTGTCATCAAATGGTTTTAACAAATACTGATCTACCTTCAGAGCAATTGCTTCCTGGGCAACCTTAAAATCTTCATATGCAGAGATAATGACAATTTTTACTTTTGGAAACATTTTTTTCACTTCTGTAATCAGTTCAATACCACTCATTTTGGGCATTCTGATATCTGTGATAACAGCATCCACACCATTCTTTGCCATCTGAAGCGCACTTTCTCCATCAAATGCCGATTCTATACTAACATCCGATGGGAGTGCTTTTTTCAATATTCCTGATATATAACGGTTAATTCTTACATTATCTTCCACTACTATGATTTTATACATATAACATCTCCAAAAAAGGGGCATACCCCACCCATAACCCGCGGTGTGATGCCCCTTGTTTATGAAACCTATTTATGAAATCTGATTAAAATCCTTCATACCCTGCCTGTTTCATTAAGTCAGCAAAGATATCATCCCACTGTGTCATAACTTCTTCAGGAGTAATCAGTTCTGCAAGCATTTCCTGATACAGAGCCCATAACTGACTCATATCAACTCCAACATAACTGTTAAATTCACGAACAACTTTACCCTTATCCAGATATTCTGTATTAAAGACTTCCTGCTGTCCGGATACTGCTTCCGGTTCAACACCTTCTACTGTCGGAATATATGGACTTACTTTTTCAGAAATTGCCCCCGCTTCCGGTGTAGATACGAAATCAATATATTTCTTAGCGGCATCGATATGAGCTGCATCTTTCGGAATAAACATACATCCGGAAGCCTGTGGCTGTGCCATGCTCAGTTCAATGTCATCTACGAAAGGCATTGGGAAGAATCCAAATTCATACTCTGTTCCTTCCAGATCCGGTAAGGTTGTATTGAAAGCTACCATCATTCCATATGCTCCGCTTGTCATTTTACTCGGAGCAGATACCCAGTCATCAGACAGATAGGAATCTCCAAAGTATCCTTTTTCAACCAGAACCATTGCACGTTCAAGAATTTCCTGGAATTCCGGTACTTCACTCCACTTTTTCTCACCAGAGTTGATTGCTTCAGCAGTTCCCGGAATTTTATATGCTTCTAACTGGCCAAAAGTTCCGGAAGTGATAATCTGGAAAGTCCATACTTCTTTATACGGGCTGTAAAGAGGCTGAATTCCGTTGTCCTGCAGTTTCTGACAAACATCAAGAAATGCATCCCATGTCTGTGGAATTTCCAGGCCAAACTGATCAAATAACGTTTTGTTATATACAATACAGCTTCCTTCATTGGAGTACTTCGGCTGGTAGCAGCGGATTACTCCATCTTCATCTGTAACTATAGACGGATCTTTCATTCTGCTCACGAATTCCATATCACTAAGATCCAGCATATTTTCTTTTGCATTGTAATCTGTCTGGCCATTTAAACGGTTACAGATAATGATGTCAGAAGGCTCTCCTGCCGAAATTTTTGTTGATACAACATTTTTATACTGCGCATCCGGTACAAGAATTTCTTCAACTTCAATATTCGGATATTTTTCTTCAAAAGCCGCATAAATCTCCTCATTTACAGCTTCATTATTCTGTGCTTTCATATCCTGAGACATTTCAATTGTAAGAGTAACCTTTTCTTCTCCCTCACCAGCCATAACAGGAGTAGTACCCAGCATAGACATTGTCAGCATTACGGCCATCATTTTCATAAAGTTCTTCTGTTTCATTTTTACCTCCAACTCTTTTCTTTTTCAGATTTGTAAGGCGCCCTGTTCCTTTAAAGTAACTGTATTATACACAATTCTTTTCATCAAAAACAGGAATTAAACTGAAGTATTATGTGTATATTCTTGAACATCCGAAATCATTATTTCTATTTTCAGTCCGGGATTTCTTCGGGTAATCCGGATGTGGGTATCTTCTCCGTACAGATATTTCCACCGGCAAAGTGTATTGATCATTCCGATTCCCAATATCTTTTTGTCATCTTGTTCCATTTCCAGATTTCCAATATTCGTTACATGATCCATAATAAAACGAATCTCATCGTCATCCATACCACAACCATTATCACAAATTTCAATACTGATACCTTTTTCATGTTTTTTACATGCTACGCTGATTTCCCAGGCATATGGAACATCATACAGACCATGTTTGATAGAGTTTTCCACAAATGGCTGGATTGATAATTTCGGTACAATTATCCTATCCGTATCCGCATCACTGATAATCTCATAATGAAAGTCCGTTTCATATTGTATCTGATATAATTCCAGATAATTCTTTACATATTCCAGTTCCCTCTCCAATGGGACTGTCATTTTTTTTATCTCCATAATATAGCGCAGAAGCATAGATAACTTTCCGCATATATCGTATGCGAGATCTGTTTCTCCGCTTGTGATCATAATCTGCAGATCAAACAGAATATTCTGGATAAAGTGAGGGGAAATCTGTGCCTGAAGCGCTTCATATTTCGCTTTTTCTATCTGTTTCATAGCAATCAGCTCTTTTCTTCTCCCGATTTCAATCTTTTCCAGCAGTTCATTAAATGTTTCCACAAACACTTTGAATTCCTGCTCATAATCCTCACTCTTAATCTGACCGACAGAATTCAGATATTCAATTCTCTTCATATCCCTGCGGAGACGTTCCAACGGTGCAAGCTGTACTTTTGTATAAAAAGAAACAACCAGTACAGCTCCAAGAAGCACGCACAGAATCAATCCAATACTGACATTTCTCCATGATTTAAATGACTGGAATATCTGACGGCTGTCATAATACACCGCAACATACATCCGGTTATTTAAGATTGGTTTTTTCAAAAAAACCATATCTTCTCCTACAATGTCCCTATCCATTCCCAAACAGTTCAGAATCTTTTCATTTATCGTTTCATATGGATAATAGATTTCTCCCTGCTCATTGTACAGACATACTTTTTCCTGCACACCAAAGATATCATCAATAGAATCACGGTCTACAACAATTTCAACATATCCCTGATTTGTTCCTTTGGATACATTATAAATCCTGCGTATTACTGACATTCTGCTCCTGTCAAGTCCTGGCATATTATTCCTGTTTTCGGTAACAAACCAGCAGTATGCATCATCCTGCATAATCTTATCAATTTTCTCCAGAAACAGGCTGTCTTCCCCCACAGATGCATGCGAATAATATCTCATACGCTTCTGATCATCCCAGATAAAGATTTTCATCTTATCCGCATTTGTGAATATCACAGAGTTCTGGACCACTTCTTCAATTTTCCGGAATTGCTGAATCCCCAATCTCTGTACAGAATCAGATAATGTCTTCTGCAAATTTTGGCTGGTTGCAATCTTCTTGGAAACATTGTCAATACTTTCCAGGTACAGTTCTACTTTTACTGCCTCTGTATTCAGAATTTCTACAGCATTGCGGTATTCTTCTCTTTTCAATTCCTTTAATAAAAATCGAAATATAAAAAAGGAAAAAAACAGGATAATACAGGCGATAATCACTGCAGCGCCCATCTGCATCCGAAATCTATAACTGATTTTTCTTTTGCTTTTCATTTTGTCTTAGCAAGTACGCCTCGGCATACCTGAATATTATTGTTTCACAGCTCCTGAAGTAAGACCGGATACAATATATTTCTGACCCATCAGATATACAATCACGATAGGAAGTGCTATTAATACAAGACTTGCAAATACAAGCTCCCAGTTGCTGCCATTATATTTCCCAAAATATCCGTATACCGTCAATGGTACCGTCCAATATTTCGGATTTGAGAGGAAATACAATGGAATATTAATGTCATTCCATATATTCATAAATGTAATAATCAGAACTGTGATGTTAATTGGTTTTAAAAGTGGAAGTACAATTTTGTAATAAACCTGAAAACAGCCTGCCCCATCTATAATCGCAGCTTCATCGATTGTCCGGCTGACTCCTTTGATAAAACCTGCATACAGGAAACATGCAAAAGGAAGATTAATTACAATATACATCAAAATTGCACTGGGTATTGTACCGTAAAAATGCATCGTCTTCAACATTTTGATCGTTGGAATTACCTGCTGCGGAATCAGCGAACCCATAAAAAAGAAATAATACAAAAAACTGCTGAATTTCCCTGTTCTTCTGACAATAATAAATGATGCCATAGATGCCAATGCTATATTAATTATAACACTTACTCCTGTAATTATCAAACTGTTCACAACAGCACGTATAAAATCCTTGTTGAATACCTGTACATAGTTTCCAAATAACCATTTTTCAGGCAAAGATAAACTAAATGCAGTTACCTCTATACTATTCTTAAATGACCCCAGTACCATGATCAGTAATGGAACCAAAAATACGCCTGCACACACAATCAGGAAAATATAAAGAAACAGATTTGTCAGTTTTCTTTTTTGTTTCATAGTCATTACGCTTCTACCTCCTGCTTACGCATTACAACCAAAAGAGGAACACAGATAATTGTAACAAAAATCAAAAGTACTGTATTCAAAGCTGTTCCCAGCCCCCAGTTTCCTTCACCGAACTTTTTAAACACCTCTGTAGCAAGTACCTGTGAAGCGCTTCCCGGACCTCCGTTAGTAAGTACAAAAACTTCACTAAATACCTTGATTCCGCCAATAAGACTGAAAATCACATTAATATTAATGGATGAACGTAAAAGAGGAATCATTACATAGCGAAGTTCCTGCAGGAATGTAGCCCCGTCTATTCTTGCTGCTTCATAAAAGGTTTCATCAATTCCCTGAATACCGGCAAGATAAATTGTCATATGATAACCTGTCCACTGCCAGATACTTACCGCAGCAATACTATACATGATAATTTTGCTGTCAACCAGCCATCTCTGCTGAAGGAATGACAGTCCTACCAACTCGAGTACATGGTTAAGCATTCCATTCGGATGCAGGATCTGTGTAAAAATCAATCCAACTGCGATAGTAGAAATGACTGCAGGAACATAAAAAATCATTCGGAAAATATTTCTTCCTTTCAATTTGGTGTTCACCGCAATCGCAAGAAGCAGTCCCAATCCATTTTTAAATATAACCACAACCACTGCATATTTCAGTGTGTTTACAAGACTTCTCGACAATTCTCTGTCCTGGAATATTTTAACAAAGTTATCCAATCCCACAAAAGATACCGAATTGTGAAAAGTGCTCCAGTCAGTAAAGGAATAGCCAATTCCAATAATTGCCGGTATTACGAAAAACACACTGTAAAGAAATAATGCCGGCCAGACCAGGCGATACTGATAAAACTTTTTCATAGTTGTCTCTCCTTTTCTCTATTTATGGTATCTTTATTATAAAGAAATCTTCTGCATACCCATACTCACAATCTTTCAAAATCATGTGGAAAAAACTGAACTGCTTATTCTTTTAATAGTGCATTAATTTTCCGGACAAGAAAAGATGTATTCTGTCTTCTATCTTCTGCCAAAACCTGTGATAAAATCTATCATTGAAATTATATGATTTTTTCAGTATAATTGCTGTAGAACTCTGTGATTCATTGATCATATGCAATCACACCAATTAAAGGAGGAATCGTATTATGGCAACATGGAAAAATCTGGATACACTTGCTTCCTACAGCAAGCTTTCCGGTCTGAAAGATCATGTAAATATCGCTGAGGCTATGTCCGGCGAAAAAGGCGCAGAGCGTGCATCCGGTTACAGCACACCTATGGCAGAAGGTCTGAGCTTCAATTATGCAGCCAAACAGGTGGACGAAACCGTTTTAGCTGCACTGGCTGAACTGGCTGACGAAGCCCAGCTTATTGACAAATTTGAAGAATTATATAACGGTGCAGTGATCAACACCGGAGAAAAACGTATGGTTCTTCATCATCTGGCACGCAGACAGCTGGGAAATCCGGTTGTAGTGGACGGTGTGGACAAGCGTGAATTCTACACTGCACAGCAGAAAAAAGCAGCCGATTTTGCAAACAAAGTCCATGCAGGTGAAATCACCAACGAAGCCGGTGAGAAATTTACCACTGTTGTTCAGATCGGTATCGGCGGAAGCGACCTTGGCCCCCGTGCTCTTTATATCGCTCTGGAGAACTGGGCAAAAGCCAACAATACCTTTAAAATGGAAGCAAAATTCATCAGCAATGTTGACCCTGATGACGCAGCTGCAGTTCTTGCTGCCACAGACCTTGCACACGCGCTGTTCATCGTTGTTTCCAAATCCGGAACAACCCTGGAAACCCTTACTAACGAAGCATTCGTAAAAGACGCCCTGACAAAAGCCGGATTAGATCCATCCAGGCATATGCTTGCTGTAACCAGCGAAACCTCTCCATTAGCAAAGAGCGATGATTATCTTGCAGCAATTTTCATGGATGACTATATCGGCGGACGTTATTCTTCCGTATCCGCTGTCGGCGGAGCTATCCTTTCCCTTGCATTCGGACCGGAAGTATTTGCACAGATTCTGGACGGCGCTGCTGCTGAAGACCAGCTTGCAACGAACAGAGATTTATTAAAGAACCCGGATATGCTGGATGCTCTGATCGGGGTTTATGAGCGAAATGTTCAGGGTTATCCTGCTACTGCTGTTCTTCCGTATTCTCAGGCATTAAGCCGCTTCCCGGCACATTTACAGCAGTGTGATATGGAATCCAACGGAAAAACTGTAAACCGCTTCGGCGAGCCTGTAAATTACGTAACAGGTCCGGTTATTTTCGGTGAGCCTGGTACGAACGGACAGCATTCCTTCTACCAGCTCCTGCATCAGGGTTCTGATATCGTTCCTCTGCAGTTCATCGGATTTAAGAAGAGCCAGCTTGGTGTGGACGTTGACATCGAAGACAGCACCAGCCAGCAGAAGCTCTGTGCAAACGTTGCTGCCCAGATTGTAGCATTTGCATGCGGCAAGGATGACGAAAACCTGAATAAAAAATTCAACGGCGGCCGTCCGTCCAGTATCATTATCGGTGACCAGCTGACACCGGCAGCTCTCGGCGCATTACTGGCTCACTTCGAAAACAAGATCATGTTCCAGGGATTTGTATGGAACCTTAACAGCTTCGACCAGGAAGGCGTTCAGCTTGGTAAAGTCCTTGCAAAACGTGTACTTGCCCACAATACCGATGGCGCTCTGAAAGTGTACAGCGACCTGCTTGATATCTGATCTATCAGAGGAAAATGTAAAACACTTTTCACTGACCTGGATCGTGTTTGAAAATTGCACTAAAAAGGCTGTATATCTGCAAAATCTGCGGATATACAGCCTTATATTTATATTAAGAGGTGCCAGTCATCCTCCATGGCAATTTCTTTCTTATCCAATCCGAATGTGGTTTCTGTAACATTCGTACTACAAAAAAGTTGTGTTAACTATTCACTGTCTCTGTTGAATCATCACTCGATCGTAATATAATGGTTCTTTTCTTCTACTGCTTTTTTTGCATCTTTCTTTGGTACTGTGAAACTCAGGATACCGTTTTCGTATTTCGGATGAATATCTTCTTCCTTTACATCCTTACCAACATAAAAGCTTCTCATGACATTTCCGGTGAAACGTTCCCGTCTGATATATTTGCCTTCTTCAGACTTTTCGTCTTTCTTACTGCTGGTTGCAGCTCCGACGGTAAGGTATCCATCTTTCAGTTCCATATGAATATCTTCTTTCTTAAAGCCCGGAAGATCGATATCTACTTCATAACCGTCTGCATGTTCTTTTACATCTGTACGCATCAGATTCTGGTTCTGTGCTGTCTGATGGGTTCTGTGCGGATAATCAAATCCAAAGAAATCATCAATTAAATTTTCTCCAAAAATACTAGGCATTAACATAAGTCATCGCTCCTTTTTTGTTTCTTTTTTGTTCTATGTGTAATATAACACTTATTATTAGCACTGTCAACAGGTGAGTGCTAATTTATTTGTGAAGAATTTGTGAACATAATTGTGAAGAATTACACAAAAAAAAACGGCACACAGACCACTACCTGTCCATGTACCGTTCATGATTATCTTTATTCTATTAATTCTCCTGCTGTTCATTTTCCGGAATCAACGTCTCTTCTCAGAATCCGTTATCCTTTTTCTAAGAATCAGCTTCCCTTTTCCAAGAATCAGCTCCCTTTTTCTTCTTCATTCAAAGACCGCTCTGATAAAATCATCTCCCGCGTAATCAAGCCTTTCAGGATCATGTACTCTTCAATTACTTTTACACACCGTTCCACTCCGACTTTTTCACTGTTCAGAGTCATGTCATAATTGACAGGATTTGTCCAGTAATTTCCATGTGTATAATATTTGTAATAGTCTGCCCTGTATTTGTCCGTATTCTCAATGGTCGCGGAAGCAACCTTGGCAGACACTTTCATTTTCTGCATGGTGCGCTCTACACAGAATGCGCGGGGTGCTTCTATATAAATGCTGACCACATTCGGTCTGTCTCTCAGGACATAATCCGCACATTTTCCTACAATTACACAGGATTCCTGATCCGCAAGGTTATTGATGATCTGTGACTGATACTCAAACAGCCGGTCATCTGAAACAAACTTTTCATTTCTTGCAATATACTGTCTGGACTTCGGGAGTCCCCGCAGAAAATTGGTAAAGCCTCCATTTCCGCGGATTCGTTCATTGATATCCAGAAACAGTTTCTCGTCAAGCCCGCTCATCTGGCTTGCCAGTGTCAGAATACGGTTTTCGTAGCAGTGAATCCCAAGATCTTTTGCAAGCATGGATGCAATTTCTTTTCCACCACTGCCAAAACCACGGGCAAAGGTCACAACAAATTTTTCCATTTCCAACGCCTCCCTTTACCCTGCCAGATATCTGCTGAGAAATTCTCTGGTACGGGTATTTTTTGGATTCACAAACAACTCTGACGGTGCCGCATCCTCCACAATATAGCCCTGATCCATAAAGATCGTTCTGGAGGAAACATCTCTCGCAAATGCCATTTCATGTGTCACAATAATCATCGTAAGCCCGGTAGTTGCCAGTTCTTTCATAACATTCAGAACCTCTCCCACCATTTCCGGGTCCAGAGCTGATGTAGGTTCATCAAACAGTAAAACCTCCGGATTCATACAAAGAGATCTCGCAATTGCCACACGCTGTTTCTGACCACCGGAAAGCTGCGATGGCTTTGCATTGATAAAAGGCGCCATTCCTACTTTTGACCGGTATTCATTGATTTCCCTCTGTACATCCCCGATTTCTTTGCCATGGTACATAATCTTGCCGCTGGTCTGTTTTTCCAGTTTGTTAATGCAGCGGAGCAGAGTAGATTTTCCGGAACCGGAAGAACCCACAATACAGATGATCTCACCCGGATTTACGTGAAAATCAATTTTACGCAGTACTTCATAATCTCCAAATGATTTACTCAGATCCTTTACGGATATAATCGCATCACTCATAATCTGCCTCCTTACGGATTATCCATATATTCGACTGCCAGCACATAATTGTCACTGCCTTTCATTTTCTTTTCCATGACAGCAAACAATCTGTTAAAGACAAAGCACAGTACAAAATAAATCACTGCGATCACAAGATAGGATTCAAAGTACTTATAATAGTTTCCACCAACTGTCTTTGCAGCCATAAATAATTCCTGTACGGCGATAACATTCAGCACAGATGTCATTTTCAGATTCGTCAGAAATGTATTCGCCATTTCCGGGATGATATTTTTGAAAGCCTGTGGAAGTACAATATAGAGCATGGTTTTCATAGGAGACATTCCCATTGCCCAGGCGCCTTCTCTCTGACCCAGATCGATAGAACCGATACCTGCACGTACAGTCTCTGCCATATAAGCTCCCGTATTCAGAACAGTGACCATAATACCTGCAACCAGAGGTGTGATTCCGGTATTTGCCTGTCTGAGTCCGTAATAAAGGACCATGGCCTGTACGATCATTGGGGTATCCCTGAAGAGTTCCACATATACCGAACAAATTGCTTTTAATATCTTAAAAAAGGCTTTCTTCAGAACATTGTCTCCCTGATTAATTTTCTGATCCTGAATAATTCCGACCACATATCCCAGAACAAAACCAAGAATCGTACCTGCTATGGCAATATAAAGTGTCAGCCAGGTTCCCTGGATAAACATGCTGGAATACTTGTGAGCAAGAAAAATCATCCATTCAAATGAATTCGACGGATCTTCCAGTGCAGTTGTTAAAAATCCCATGTTATCACCTCACGAAGATTAATTAGCTGCCGGCTGCTGGGTAATTACTGTGTCCAGTTGAACGGTGCATAAGCACATTCCATACCAACTCTCAATACCTCTTTCTCTTCTGCTGCTGCCGGAACTGCCATCGTCATACAAAGTGCTGCAGCAACCATACCTGTAGTTGCGATTCTGGTCCAATTATTTTTTTTCATAACAAAATCCTCCTCTGTACTGGCAACAAAAAAGGCGCTGAAAGAAAATTTTCATTTTCTTCAACGCCTTTGTTGTCGTGTTGAACCTTATTATACTCATCGGGCAATTTTCGTCAACTTTCATTTTGCACAAAATTATTTGTCTTTTTGCACAGTAAAAATTCATGATATGGGTATACACGTATTGTTATTCTCAAACACGATGTACTAGGAAAACATCAGCCGCTTGATCAGGATACAGTTTACCACGTCCAGATATTCCATGTAATCATCCAGTTCAAAATCCACCAGTTCCTGAATTTTATTCAGCCGGTACTGCAGAGAATTTCTGTGGATAAACAGTTCCTCCGCTGTTTTTCCCACACTGAATCCATTCATGTAATAAGCCACCAGGGTATCCAGAAGGAAAGTTCCGTTTGCATGGTCATATTCTTCCAGTTTCTGCAGCCTGTCATTACAGTAGTTCAAAATATCCTCATGATTATCATTGTTAAAAAGGAATTTATAAATGCCCATGGCTGTTGCACTCAGCACCTTTTTGTGTTTCGGATTCGGAAGCATATCTTTCTTGGGAATCAGCCGCTTCGCTTCCTGATAACTTCTTCCGAAATCTGCCGGATTCGTATAGACTCCTCCAAGAATACAGGTACTTTTTATACTTCCGTAAAACTGAGGACTTGCATCAATCTTCTGCAGAAGTTGTTCCAGCGCATGTTCAATGCTTTTATCCTTTCTGGCTTCAAACAGCAGCACAAACTTATTCAGAAAGCGCAGAAACATCGGTTTTCCTTCCATCGCCATTACTTCCTAGTTCAGGTAATTGGCGTAATATTCATAGATATGTTCATCCTGTTCCAGATTAATGCCATATCTTCGGTCAGCCACAATAATTCCCACTCTGCATGGATTTGTAAAATTAATTCCAAACTGACTGGAAATTTTTTCGATATATCGGTCATTGATGTCATAACCAAACAGCAGGTTATACAGATAATCTCCCGTTCTTTTATTCTGGATCTCATGCTCCAGAATGATCTTTCCCACACTCTGGGCAATATCTACGAAAGATGCCCCTTCCCAGCGGATATAAAACAACGGAAGCGCAAGCTCATTTGCTCTGTCAATCATTTTCTGCGGAATCCATTCCCGGTCTTCCATTACAGAAACCGCGAAGCCGGAAATCCCCAGTTCGTACAGTTCCTCCATAGCCCTCTGTGCTTCCTCAAAATCATAACGCACATAATCAATGACGCACAGGGCAAAATTTCCCTGATTCATGTGTTCCGCAAAAGGTCTGGTCTGCACCATATAAGTCCAGGTGACAGGATGATCCAGTCCCTCTTCGCCTGCAATCAGTTCCACTCCATCCAGCTGCAGTTCCAGTATATCCTGACAGGTAATCATAAATATTTCCCTCCACATTTTTGCTTTCCATATCTTTTACAGTAATACAAACATTTCCCTCTCCTGCGAAGACACATTTTACGTGTTCATTCACCAATTATACTAGTATAAACCACGATAAATACCTTATGTTTCGCCGGTTATGCCAGCTTATATTCTTTCAGTTTTTCCCGCCGTTTCTTATAATCCGGACAATATTTCCCCACCTCTGCCCAGAATTCCGCAGAGTGATCCATATGCCGGCGGTGCGCCAGTTCGTGAACCACGACATAATCCAGCAGTTCTTCCGGGAGATAATAGAGCTGATAATTGAAATTCAGATTACCTTTGACGCTGCAGCTTCCCCAGCGTGTTCTCTGATTCCTGATTGTAATCCTGCCGACAGTTACTCCCATCACCCGGGAATAGTGCCGGACTCGTGAAGCGATTTTTTCTTTGATCGCCTCAATTTCTTCGGCAGATAGCTCAGCAGGTGACACTGCTCCGGTAGTTTCACGTTCTTCCTGCCTTTCCTGCATCTGAGCAGATTTTTCCAAAATCCACTGTTTTTTCTCTTCAAGAAACTGTTTCAGATTACGGTCCGACAATCGTGCCGGGATGCGAAGGAGAACATCCTCTCCCCTGACTTCCAGTCCGATGCTCTTTCTGGCTGACCGTATGATGTGAAGGGTTACCGAAGAATCTCCCTGCTGCAGTTTTATTTCCTGTATCATAAATGTGTTCCTTTCTCTGGAAAGTTTTTCCCCGTATTTTCGATAAAACTCACTGCACCTGAATCATCCACTCCGTCAGATTTTTATATCGTCCCGGATGTTCTTCAAACACATTGATATACGCCGCATCCTCTGTCCTGTTCCGAAATGCCGGATAAAGGAAACCAAACTCCGGTTTTCCCGGTTCATATTCTCCCTCCAGACGACTGATCGTACACAAAAGATAGGTATACACTTCTTCCGATCCTTCCATCCATTCCTGATCACGGCCCTTTACCGGAACATCATACTGACCGAAATACAAAAAACAGGCAAATGAGTAACCCGGCTGGAATTTCTCCCCGATCAGCTCATACATAATATCCATAAACGCATCATTTTTTAATTCTGCCTCTTTGATACCGTCCAGCAGCTGCCAGATACTTCCCGGTTTCCTTGCGGATGCTGGAATTTTATAATCCTTCAGCTGCATGTTTGTCTCTGAGAGCAGAATGGTCTTTGCCAGATTCAGGTTTTTCGACCGCTCTGACGGTGATAATTTCAGAAAATTTGTGTTAAAAGTACCGTCTACATATCCTTCTTCATCAAAATACGCACCTGCAATCCGGGCTACCGAAGACCGGGCAGGCGTCATCCTCCTGGTCAGTTCCAGCATATCTTCTCGATTAATCATTTTGTCATATCCTCTAAAGCCACGGGGACGGAGATAAATGGCTTTTTCTCTGTCCCCAATAGTCCTTTTCTCATTTCTTATTCTGTTCTTCCAGTAAATCCCGTATCAGATACTGAATAAACTCCTTACATTTTCCACATCCGGTCCCGAAACGAAGCTGTTTTTCCACATCTTCATAGGATTTTGCACCTTTTTTGATGGAATCTTCTATCATACCGTATGTGATGTTTTTACAATTACAGGCAATTTTTTCCCTTTTCATTATACTTCACTTCTTTCTGTGTATTTCATGCTTGGTTCCGCAATTTATCAATTATTTTTGATTTATTGCGGTTATATATTGCGGATTAATTAGGATGTATCTTATTTAAGGAAAAACCGATAACACCTCCAACAATCCCGCCAATCACATGTGCCATATTGGAAATATTATCCTGCACCACAATTCCCTCATAGATCTGCTGCCCCAGAAAAATAACTGCAACCAAAATCACAGTAAGCGGAATTTCTCCTTCCCGAAAGCCTGTAAATGACGACAGTAAAATAAATGCAAAACAAATCCCGCTGGCACCGCACAATGCAATATTCCCAAAAAACACATAATTGATAACTCCGGTAACAAATGCAGTAATCACAATAATCTGCCCAATACGTTTGGAACCATATTTTTCTTCAAGCATAGGCCCTAATAATAAAATATAAGACATATTACCTATAAAATGTTCCCATCCCGAATGTCCGAAAACATGAGTAAACAAACGCACATAAGTCATCGGTGATGTCAGCGAAGAATGATATGTCATAAAGAGGACCCGATTGCTCACACTCCTCGTAACATAATTTGCAATCATCGCAATAAAGCATACAGCTGCAAACCCCAGCACCACCGGGGAATTAAAAGTTATTCTATATTTATGTTTCAAAACCGACACCGTCCCCAATAATCACCTGCTGCCTGCTTCCAGCAATGCCTGTTTCAATTCATTTTCAAGTTTCGCCAGTTCTTTCTGCGCTTCCATTCTGCGGCGGGAACCATTTTCATGAATCTTTACTACTATTCCCAAAATCTGTTAAATCAAAATCCCTTCCAGATGATCCAGCTCATGCTGACAGATCTGTGCCGGCCAGCCGCTGAGTTTCTGGCGCTGCTTTTTCCAGTTCATATCATAATATTCCACTTCGATATTTTCATATCTTGTAGTTTTTCTCACACCGGTAAGAGAGAGGCATCCCTCTTCTGTTTCATATGGAGTATCCTTACTCAGCAGTACCGGATTAAACATCACAATATCTACAAAGCCCATATTCACAATGATGACTCTCTTTTTCACACCAATCATGTTCGCAGCCATACCCACACAACCGGCACGATTTGCCTGCAAGGTATCCTGCAGATCTTTTCCCACCTGCAAATCTGCCTTTGTCGCCGGTTCTGATTTTTTCCCAAGAAAGAACACGTCCTTCATTATCGGTTTTACCATCTATCATTCCTCCACGTCGTATCTTTTCTCCATTGCTCTTTCAATAACATCTATCAATTCCAAATCAGCCGGCAGCCACTGCACACTTCTAAGGGAATCCTTCGTCAACCACTTCGCGTCCTCCGCTTCCAGCAAAGTCAGCTTTCCTGACCTGATACTGCACCAGAAACAGTCCATAGAAAGATGAAATGCAGGATAATCATACTCGATCGTATGTATCAATTCACCTACTTCAATTTCCGCTGCAAGTTCTTCCCTGATTTCCCGCTTCAAAGCTTCCTGCGGTGTTTCTCCTTCTTCAATCTTTCCTCCCGGAAATTCCCATTGCCCTTTAAATTCTCCATAACCTCTGGCAGTTGCAAAAATCTTTTCTTTATCGCGAATAACTGCTGCAACAACTTTTATCGTTTTCATATGGCTTTATTCTCCTCATCTAACAGATTACTCTCCAAATACTTCAATAAGTCTTCTCTGACTGCTCGATGCATTTTCATTGTAACTTTTGTGATATCCTTCATATTTCCACGGTTATCCATCTTTTTATCACCAACTGCAGATATGATATCAAAGATTCCCATATAGTAGAAGCTTGTTTCTGCATCACTTTTTTTGACCAGCAAATGCTTCCGCTTAGCACCCATCACATCTTGCATATAGCTGCTATCCGGTCCCTTGCCAATCTGAGAATCCCATCGGAATATCATACTATCAGCAAATGCATCGGCATAATCCGGTTTACCTTCTGCATACTGTAATTCTTCGCTCTCTGCTCCCACCTTATGATAAGTAATGAAAATAAAAACATCATCTCCAATGCACTTCATTCCATACATTATGGATGACAGATCTCGTCCGCAGTTCATCAACAAACTTACATCTCTTCTGGAATATTTTTCATAAAGCACAAAAGGGCTATCGGCAGCCTGCTTCCTGCCAAATTTATCCTGATATCTTCTAAGTCCCACACGAATCAAATCATCCATCTGCTTATAGAACTCCTTATGCTCCAGCCTTTTCGCATAACTTACCATTCGGTGGATAAACTTTGCATCATGATCACCAATAATATCTATTTTCTTATATTTTTGGTACTCTTCTTCTTTACTGACAAAACGTCCCTCCAGTACTTGAATCGCATTTTCCAGCGAGGCTTCATCAAAAGAATGCAAATAAACCTTTTTCAGTTCATCGGCCAATTCCGACAATGAAATCTGATCTGAATAAAATAAACGTTTTAATATCTCTAATTCGTATGGTCTGACTCCGCTGAGAACTGTTTTGGATAAATACTCTAATGTCAACTTTTCCTGGTCAGTAATCTTTTCTTTGTAACATTCCTGTTCAACCGAAACTAAAAAATCCTGATAAGTTTTAAACTCTCTGATAATTACAAGTGGATCGATTTCACCATTTTCGTAAAAATCCATGAGATATGGAACCCGTCCCAATCTGTTTTTTAATGATATATAACTATCTTTAATGATTGCTTTCATTCCACGAATCTTATCAATCGACCTGAAGATTTTTTCCTTTGCGACTGCATCAAAATGAACTGTAGACGCTCCAGGAATCGTACTATTGCCACTGATCACATACTTTCGAATGGTATCCGGATTATATGTGCGGTCACCAGAAAGAGCAATGGGAATCATAAAGTTCTTCTCGTAATTTCCAATAAAATCCAGAATTACAACAAATTCTTTGCCATCTGCCTTACGAAGCCCACGGCCAAACTGTTGTATAAAGACAATCGGAGACTGTGTCGGCCGAAGCATAATAACCTGATTCACCTCGATGATATCCACACCTTCGTTCAAAATCTCAACAGAAAAAATATAATCCAAAGGCTGAATATCATCCGCAGCATCCGCTTCATCCATTGCCAAACGTTCAAATGCTTCTGCCCGCTCATTTTCATCGGCATCTCCATTTAACGCAATGGTCCTGTAATACTTCCCGGTATCTGGATTAATCATCTTATTAAACTTGTCCGACAATTCTCTTGATTCTGCAATACGGCTGCAGAAGATCAACCCCTTTACGCGATCCCCGCTATAACCAAAATAGTTCGCCTGCTCTATGATATGTTTTACTCGTTCATCGCTGACCAGAAGATTGAAATCCTGTGTCGTAATCGTTTTATTCCTGCCCTTTCCATCCCCAATCATAGACAAATCACTGATACCAAAGTAGTGGAATGGACACAACATATTCTCTTCCATAGCCTGCTGCAAACGAATCTCATAAGCAATCTGGTAATGAAAGATTTCATATATATTTCGGCCTTCTATATTGTCATCTCGCTTATCTGGAGTCGCAGTCATACCAAGCCATAGTTTTGGTTTAAAGTAGTTCATTATTCTCTGGTAAGTATCTGATGCAGAATGATGTGCTTCATCAGCGTATGTCAAGATAGGTCTAAAAGATTTTACTGCCATTTTTTAGATGGCAGAGTTTAATTTGTTTCAGCTTCCTTATTTTCCTTCTTTACTACCATGCATAAACTATCAACTGCATTAAATAATCTCAAACAATCTATTTCCTCAATTTCAAAGTCTGATCTTCCATGTAACAACCAGTGACGGTTCACTTCATCTGGTTCATCCTGTTTGAAATCGCTTTTCTGATAAAGGTTACGAATAAAATTATTGTAGGAGATCCAAACATGCTTCAAAATACTGCTGCCATCTGCCGGGAACTCATCTACATGCTTCTGACAAACTTTCATCATTCTTACATCTGATTTATCATCACTAAATTCAGATAATACTCCTTCTATAACTGATAATAGAGATGTAGCACAAACTGCATATAATTTGTTTTGAAATGCTGTCCAACACTCTCTTACCATCTTTTTTAGTCCTTCACTAATCGGAGCATCGAGAATATTTTCAATCATCTTTCTCGTAAACTTATAATCGTCCTGAGTAAAATACATCTCAAAAAACTTCTCAATATTAGAAATCTCTTCCATATTTCCAATAACATTTACTGCATATATTCCCAACTCAGCTGGCAGTGTCCATCCTATATTTTTCAACTTACCTGTGACGTTATCTAACGTCTTATCAAAATCAGTCATACTCTTTTTCGTTTCTTCTTGAATATGCTCATTAATAGCTGACATTAGTTTTTTCTGCTGTTCTTCAGAAAGATTAAGCATATAAAATTTCACTCCTTGTATTATATTTTCATTGCTCCAAGCATTTCTTTCAACATGTGATGCACATCAATAACATACTCTATGCAATTTTTTGCAGACGTAATCGTCAATTCATCTCTATGCGCAGAAGGATTTCTATAATCTAACCGTACTCTTTCTATAAACTGATAATCCTTTTCTATCTCACGTTCTGCACTACTCCTATCAGATAACTTAAAAAGATTCCTTGTCGCATAATCTAAAAATTCCATTCGTGTTCTATTATTACCTCTGGAATAACCAGTTATATTACCATTAACATCATAATCTCTCTTATATCCCACAGTAGGAACAACAGACCCAAGTGTAAATTCTCCATCAGGAATTATTTCATCTGTAACCTGCCCATGAACTCTCTGTCTCAATACATATGGCCATTGAGATACACCAGTATATTTTCTATTTAAAAATTCTTTGTATTTATCAAAAAATCTCTTTGTTGTTTCGACTTCAAGAGCCTTTGTAACCAAAAGACATACTCCAGAATAGTCCATAGAATCCTTATCTGGCATCTTTACCATACTGTCATAATTACTTTTTGCAGTTATAAGAAATGCCTTACTCTTCTCATCAAGTTTATCCCATACCTCTTGAGTCAGTTCTCCAACAAGATATTCCTTATAGTATGTATTATCTGCCACAGAAATAACATTTCTAGTAAGTTCTCCAACGATCTCTGCTACTTTATCCTGAAGTTTCTTCAATGCAATTTCTTTTACATCTTCATCAGTACTTTCGAGTTCCTCAATTAATGATTCGCGAATCCTCTGTATCTGATCGAATGATTGTTCAATCACATCGGGAGATATTCCAATACTACTAAAAGCAGTTTTCATGAATGAAATCATTTGATCCTGTTGTGCAATACGAGCATCTTTTTCAATTAATTGTTCTTGATACTCTTTCTCGCGAGCTTCTAGATCTTCGATTCGCTTATCTCGTTCATCCGCCTGCAATAAAGCTTTCAGCCTTTCAATTTCAGCCGCTTGATTTTTGATAGTCTGCTGATCTTGCATCTGCTTAAAAGCTTTCATATATGCTTGAAGCCTATTAACCCTATTTTGTGTCTCATTTCTCTCTTTTTCTGCTTTAACACGTTCTGTGGTCAACCAATCTGATACAACAGAAATTTCATTTTTTATAAAAGATGTTTCCATTTCACCAGCATATCTAATGTCTCTGATATCAAGTATGTCTTTTGTTTCATATACGCAAACAATAGGTGTGATACGCTCTGCATATGCCATCAGCCTCTTTGCTTGCTCGGAATCACTCACCTGATTTTCCTCAACAACATCTTGTCCTGGTGCAAAAAACGAAACCGTTACTACGTTGTTATTTTTAATTGCATCTGAAATTTGTTTTCTATCATATACAGCCAAGTCATGAAGCAAACAATACTTATATTTTTTATTTTTATCATGTAAAAATTCATTAACCGTTCCGCAATAGATTTCATCAGATTTTCCTAATTTTGCTATTTCAACCTTCGCTTGATCACAGTTTACTCTATACCGGAATACTAATACACAACTTTCAGAATAACGTTTTATAATTTCATCAGCTAAGAATATAGAGGTTATACTTTTTCCTAAGCCAACTGTCATTGCAACACTGATTCTTGTTGCCCCAGACTCAATTTTATTAAATATGTTTTCTATACACTCACGTTGATATGACCTTAAGTATACATCCATAACTGGTCTCCTTACTATGCTTTTCCTTTTGGATCAATTTTTCCTTTAGTGATAATTGCAAGCGCAATGCTTCCTGCAGTGGCAGCAACCCCTAGTGCTCCCTTTCCAAAATTCTTAGCCTTTTGTGCATGTTCATTTCTACAGTTTTCACAATACTTATGTTTATATCCATCCGGCAAAGGTCTTTGACACTTCTTATTCTTGCACTTCTTCTCCATCTTCTTCTGCTCCTTCTTCAATTTGATTCTGTTCTCGACTACATGGCAAAGCCTGGATTCTCCTCTCTATATCCGGTAATGTCCTTGACCAATAATTCTCTGGAGATGGGTCAATTAAATCTAATCTCTCTACAAGTCCAGGAGCCTCAAGATAGGTCTTCTGAACAAACTCTCCATAATAAGCTAAACTTTTTCTTGCAGCTGAGTCTTCGCCAAGTTCCTGATATGCAATAGCTTCAGCAAGAGATACCATATTTACAGCACATAAACTTTCTCTGATTTCATTCATTCTAGAATTGATTTTCTCTGGGGTAGCCCCTCCTATGATTTTCCCAAAGAAAGATTCTGGTTGTTCTGTAATAAATCCAACATTTGCTTTCTGACTCAGCATCAATAAATTACGACTATCTTCTGCATCAGATGCAATCTGCATCAAAGCCATAGCCCTCAGCTCTGGATTTTTTATTTCCATTGCCTGTATCAATTTCTGTTGACAACTATATGCTGTAGCAAGACGATCAAACTCTTGCCCTTGCCTTACTTCTTCTATTGCCAACTGAACCACTTGTATCTGTTCTGCAATCTGTGCCATTTGCATCTGTGTTGCATAACTTGTCATAGCCTGTGTTATTTCCGGAGCAATCTTGACACTTTTTAGTGGAATTGTCGCAACAATCTTTTTTGTCTCTGGATTCACAAGATTTGCCATAAGTGATCCATCTTTTTTCGTCATCAATTTTAGTGCCCCTTTGGCAATCTGCTGTTTCTGTTCATCTGTAAGTATTGCCTGCAGTGTTACATCCGGAATATTATCTTTGACTAAGTTTACAATTGCCGGTGCAGAATAAAGCATCTTTTCTATCTTCCTAAACGCCACCTTGGCTCCTTTTAATAAGGGTTTTGCAACTTCCGGCATGTCAGAAAATTGATCTGCGATTTCTGCACTATACTCAGATGAATCTACTATTTCAACATCCTCGGGTGCAATATAAATAACTTCCTCATCCATACTTGTAAATTCCTTTCCAAATTTGTTCACTATAGGCTATGTATTTTTCGCGAAGATATCTCATTCTCGCTTCACATAAGTAAGTTCAATATCATACCCCAGTGCTTCCATCATCTGCACAAAAGTCTTATTCACAACGCCATCCTGCTTCTTGATGACACGATTCACATAGGCCTTTGTAGTGTCAATCTCTTCAGCCAACTGCACCTGTGTTTTTCCCTGCTCTATGCATTTTACTTTTACATCAACTTCGATATTGTTTTTTACCATAATTCCAATCCTCAACCAAAAAACAGTTGTCTTATTCGTATAATTTATAGTACATCAAAACTGCAATTTTTTCAATCAAAAAAGAAGCCAGTCAGACTCATCATCCAACCGGCTTCACCCTTACATTCCAATAAACTTCCAAACCTCATCCTTAAACTTCCAGACAATCTCCACATGCTCCGGATCTGTGACAATAACCCTATCAATCAGTTCCTGCACCATTGCCTGTGTCAGTTCATCTGCTCCGGAATACTTCTTCATCACACCAAGTGCCTGCGATAAGCTGTCATCTTTCACGGTTTCCGCTGCCTTAAGCTTCTGCTCCAGTTCTGCAATATCAGCTTCAAGTCTTTCAGCAAGCCTTCCAAGGTCTGCTCTTCTTCTCTGGTACACTTCCTTATCCAACTGACCTGCCATAAACTGATCCACATTGGTGAATCTATTCGACTCGCACTTTTCCTTCTCTTGCTGCAACTCAGCAAGCTTCTTGGCAAGAATCTGATTATACTGTCTGCTAATACCATGCTGCTTATCCAGTTTTTTCTTAAATGCATCTGTCATATCAAGCAGCTGTCTTACCACCGACCAAACAATAGCATTTAGATTATCCTCAGTAATATATCTTTTACAACATCCGTCATCACCAACCTGCTCCTTGGCATGAGGGCATCCAAAATACTTATATTCCTCTCCACGGAAAGAATATGTCTTATAAGTCATCGCCCTTCCGCAGGTGCCACACTTAACCTTCCGATAAAGCGGATAAGTCTTTGATATGACCTTCTTCGTCTTTCGCTGCTTACAAAATATCTCCTGTGCTCTCAGGAACTCTTCCTTTGTAACAATCCCTTCATGTCTGCCTTCCACAATAAACTGTTTTTCCTTCGGCACAGTTGCTGTATGCTTACATCCCACACCAAGCCCCTGTCTTTTATGACCAACGATTGCACCGTAATACATTTCCTGTTGAAGTATGTTTCTGATATTATTATGATTCCAGCAAACCATATCAGAAGCATCTGCAAATTTCTTCGTTCCTGGATGCTTTCTTCTGTAATACTGTCCTGGAGTTTCAATCCCTCTCTCATTCAGAGTACGTGCCATATCAATCCGACGCATCCCGGCAATAGCCATATCAAATATCTCTCTTACAACTGCTGCTGCCTCAGGATCAATTATCAGCTTATGCTTGTCCTTTGGGTCCTTCATAAGACCATACGGCACATGACCGCCAAGGTATTTCCCTTGCTTCATCTTCTGGTACTTTGCTGTTTTTACTTTTACCGACAGATCCTTACTATAGTAATCGTAAACGATATTCTTCATAACAACATCAAGACCACCGGTAGTACCTTTGTAATCAGCACTGTCATAATGGTCATTGATGGAAATGAACCTCACACCCATAAAAGGAAAGATTCTTTCCAGGTAATCACCCAGTTCGATATAATCTCTTCCAAATCGTGAGAAGTCTTTTACGATAACACAGTTAATCTCACCCTTTTTTATTCTATCCAGCAGTCGCTCAAAAGAAGGCCGCTCGAAATTTGTGCCGGAATACCCATCATCAAAAAACTCATACTGCTCTGAACCATTCAGTTCTGAATGGCCGTTGATAAAATTCTGAATCAGAGCCTTCTGGTGGGATATACTCTCACTCTCTGATTTATTCTCCTTTTTCATTAAATCCTGATCAGCCAGGGACAGACGAATATATTTGCCAATAACCCATTTACTCATTTGCTTCACCTGCCATTTCAGCAATTATCCTGTTGAAGATGTTTCTCTGATCTCTAAAGTTCAATTCCACTTCGACACGATTATCCTCAAAAATCTTTACAGAGCTGACCAGGTGTTTCACCAACCCAGCATCGATTTCTGTAACATTTTCTGCCTCATGAATCGCCACAAGCCATTCATTACTCAAAGACAAAATGTCGTCCAGTTGAACCTTCTTTGCCTTTTCCACAGTAAGCTTCTTTTCGATTTCTGCAGCTTCATCATCATATTTCTTCTTGGCGAACTGATACTCTGCCTCATCCAAAATGCCTTCCGCAAAGTTCTCAAACAAACTCTCTCTTTTGCCATTAATCTTTTTTAGTTCCTGCGACAGATAGTTTATCTGACCAACATATTTATCAATCAGATTCTTTTCCTTTACAGAACCACGCATCTGCCTAATAAGCTGCTCCTGTTTTAAAGCTAATTCCAACTGCATGTTAATTGCAGCCAGAACTGAATCCGCCACCACAGGATATCTGATGGAATGTCTTGAGCATCTTGAGTAACCACTATCAAGATAGCCGCCGCAAACATACACCGCATGATCCTGATCCACAGGATATCTTTTATCTGTAGGCTTAACAAATCGCATTCTCTTTCCGCAGTCACCACAATAAATCTTGCCCTTAAAATGATTCGTCACAAGTTCCCTGAGTGGTGCATTCTCATCCATCTTTGCCTTAAACTTTTCCGCACGGTCAGCAAACATCTTCTGTACCTTATCGAATAATTCCTGGCTGATAATCGGCTCATGTGCATCCGGCACATATCGCCATTCTTCCTCTGGAGCACGATGCATCTTGATTCCTTCGTATAAAGATTTCGGAATCCTGCCATAAACAATACAGCCGGTATAGGTAGGATTCTTCATAATATCAATGATAGTGCGTCCATGCCATACCGTGTGCTTATATTTTTCCGCCCTCCATATACCAAGATCAACCTTACGTCTGGCAGGCGTTACCGCTCCCATATCATTGAGTCTTTTACAAATTTCATTATGGGAAACGCCCTCAGCCTTCCATTCAAATATCATCCTTACATAAGGTGCTGTTGCCTGATCTATCTCATATCTGTATGCCACTTCTTTGGATTTCACATATCCATAAGGAGCAAATGCCGGAAGGAACTCGCCTTTCTCCTGTCTTGCCTTGAAGGATGTGATGATTTTTCTTGAAATATCCTTGGCATACACATCGTTAATCATATTTTTTAATGGTATCATCAAGGCACTTTCGGCATCATCACAGGTCAGACTGTCATATCCGTCTGTAATGGAAATAAACCGGATGCCCATGAACGGAAATATCTTTTCCAGATACTCACCAGCCTCTATATAATCTCTGCCAAAGCAGCTCAGGTCTTTTACAAGAACGCACTTTACTTTGCCGCTTCTGATATCATCCATCATCCTCTTGAACTCTGGGCGGTCAAAGTTGGTACCCTTTTCACCGTTATCCTCATATATTCCGTAAAGCTTCAGGTCGGTATGCTCAGCCAAGTATGCTTTACAGAAGCTTATCTGATTGGCAATAGAATCACCGTCATCATCTTTACCGCTATTCTCAATGGACAAGCGAACATAAATCGCCGTCGAAAAATAATTACTTATCTGTACCGGTGCTTCGATTACGGCACCAGTGTTTTTTCTGCTCTTTCTTGCCATACCGTACCTCCTACACCGCCATCTGAGATTTCATATCTGCAGGAATATTGGAAATAGCTGCTATCAGCTTATCCCAGTTATCATGGTATCTGAATACTACATGAATACCCTTGCCTTCCAGAATCTCAATATGGTCTATCAGATCCACAACTACATTTCTGGTAACCTCTGTAATGTTCTGGTACTGCTTAAACACTTCCGTCCATGACAGCTGTTCCCGATTATTATTGACCATCTGCTCACGTTCCGCTTCAATGGCAGCAATAGCCTGTTCCGCTTCCTGTATTTTCATCGCATAGCTTTTCTTAAACAGGAAATATTCATCCTGACCAATCATGCCTTCCTGCAGATTCTCATATAATTTCAACTTGAAGTTCTTATTTCTCTCAATCTCTTCCTTCAGTTTTACAATCTGTGCATCATAATTAAAGACATTCTGCTGATTCTCTGGCAGTGATTCCACCATTTCGAGAATCTGCTCCGCCTCCAACACCATATCAATATGGCTTTTTACGACATTCAGTACACTGGCCATAAGAGTTTCTTCATCAATGCTGTGTGTACTGCAGCCCTTTTTAGCCTTTCGTGTAGAACAGATAAAATATGTGTATTCCTTATCCCCGGCGGTGTAATGCTTACGAACCATGTTCTGTCCGCAGTCAGCACATTTCAAATAACCTGAAAACGGATAAACTGTTTCCTCTGCCGGAGCGATGCGGATATCCCTCTGCATAATTCTCTGCACGGTATCAAAATTTCTCTTCGTAACAATTGCCGGATGGGAATCTTCTACACGGATCCATTCCTCTTCATCCTTAGGCATAACCTTTTTGACCTTGTAGTTCGGAGTACCGCTCTTACCCTGCACAAGAACTCCTGTGTAAATCTCATTGGTAAGAATTCTTGTAACTGATACAGGTGACCACATAGCCTTCTTATGCACCCTGAAATTGGTCTGCACTTTCATCCCAAGAGAAATCTTATATTCCATCGGACACAGAACACCTTGCATGTTCAGTTTGTCTGCGATACGCCCCTGGCTCATCCCTTCAAGCTTCCACTTAAAGATTGCCCTTACCACCTCAGATGCATAAGTATCAATCACAAGCCTATTATGGTCTTCTTCATCCTTCAGATATCCATACACGGCAAAAGCACCAATGAACTGTCCCTTTTTCCTTTTAATCTCCAACTGAGATCTGATTTTCACAGAAATATCCTTACAATAGGCATCGTTAATCAGATTCTTAAAAGGAATAATAAGAGAGTCCGACTGATTCTTATCCAGACTGTCATAACTATCATTGATTGCTATAAAACGCACTCCCATAAATGGAAATACTCTCTCAATGTAGTTACCGGCTTCAATATAATTTCTTCCAAAACGGGACAAATCTTTGACAACCACGCAATTCACCTTTCCAGAACGAATTTCATCCATCATCTCCTGGAATGCTGGTCTGTCAAAATTGACACCGGAATATCCATCATCTGTTTTCTCTGAAACCACATGGATTTCCGGATGTTTCGATAAAAAGTCCCTGATCAGGGCTTTCTGATTTGTGATACTGTCACTTTCCAGCTTATCGCCATCATCACGTGACAGTCTTGCATAAATACAAGCGTTGTAGATTTTATTACTCATAACCTTGAATCTCCTTTCTGATATGCTCAGCAAGAAGCAAGGCTTCTCAGCACTTAGTGCCTAAATATTTGACCAAGTTCATCTTAACACACCGAGCATCTATACTTCCATGACATCTGAAATATGGCAAATCATAGATTCCTAAGATAACTTTCCACACAATCCTCCAATGTCACATCTGTATCCAGAAAAGAAGTTTTCACAACTGCATCACCGCATCTAAAGCAGTATGGATTCTTTATCTGCTCCACAAAGCTTCTCACCCTTTCTTCAAGCGGTAATGATCTGTCTATTTTCACATCCCTGATATCAACAAGCGTTTCTCTGTCAACAGTTCTAATATCTACTGCCTTCATTTCTTCAACTGTCATAGGCTAACCCATCCTTCCTGAGAAGACTTCTTCCCAAGTCACAGGCAAAGAAAAACGACCATATTTTAACTTCAAACGCAAAAAAGCCTGCAGATATCTGAAATTAATCAGATACCCGCAGGCTCCCTTACAAGTACAGTATTCTTATTTCTTCTTCACAGGAATCCAAATCTCACAATAATAATTTTCATCCTGTGTTCCCTTCTCATACTTTGTTGGATCATCATAATATTCTACGCAGTATCCAGCAGCAAACTCATACTCTTTAAGAGCAGGCAGCCATTCTGTATAAATCTTCGTATTTACATCCTGAAGAGCGTTTGGCATTGCCCCTTTGCAGGGAAATACTGCCCAGTCAAATGCAGGTATTGTTCTTGTAACCAGACCCTCTGGAACATCCTTCTGCGGATTATATGGATCTGCAATCAGGTACTCAAAATTCTCCTGACCCATTTCAATATCAATGTTAATTCCATAGACGCCCATTACATGCTGACCCATTCCCGTCTGGAAATGTTCCTGCCAGAACTGAGGCACAACTTCTTTGGCTCCTTCATAAGGAAAAGTCTTCGCATTTGCAATAACAGTAAAAGCCTCTTTTTTAACAATCTTGTAGTCCATGAGATATCCTCCCTCTAATGATATTTTTAGTTTCAGCGGAGCAAAGGTTTTTAATAGAACCTCATCCTTGCGCACGGATGAAGGCGATACACCATGGAATCTGGTAAATGCTTTGGTAAAACTATCCGGAGAGTCATACCCATACTTCATAGCAATATCAATAACCTTCTCATCAGTAATCAACAGATCATTGCCGGCAAGGGCAAGCCTCCTGTTACGAATATACTCAGCCACACTGAAACCACAAAGCATTGCAAACCCCTTCTGAAAATAGAAAGGTGAAACGCCGACTGCTTTTGCAATGTTCTCAGCTGAAATATCCTCTGTTATATGATCCTCAATGTACTGAACCGAATCACCGATAATTGCCATCCATTCCATAGTTCTTTTCTCCCTTCGCTTGCTCTGAAACTATCTTATCTCATAGAAATTACTTTTTCCCGACATTTCTTGGCTTTATTTGTCCAGTGTGAGCAGTTCTATCTGTTTCGGTTCATTGACTCCTTATAATATGTCCCTCTTGTATCGCTGCAAAAGTTGCCGCCAGACACACAAAAATAGCTGAATACGAAACATCAATCAACGATAAAGTAAGCGGCAATGCAAATAACACAGCACCTGTGATTTTATTAGCCAAAGAATGAACTGTCACAAATCGCTTTTGCACCACAAATCCAGAAATAATATTGATTAGCTTTATTACTGCGATCAAGCCTGTCCAAATCCAGATAGCCATACTGAAAAAGAATGATCAATCGGAACACCTGCTAATTCCTCTATCTGGGCATATGTCAATTTAAATTGGTCCTGACCATTTTCAGCTATCCATTTCCATAATCCATCATATTTACTCATCACATAGCTCCTGCATACATCTATCCAAAAATCTCATCTGCTCCTTAGTATGAAACCAGTGTTCTCCGCCCTCCATTACTGTAAGCCCCGCGCCATTATCATTAACAAATTCATTAATCGTATCGATTGACTGCAGGTTATCCGTGCTTCCATACAATATTTCAGTCGGCACCTTCCAGTTAATCTTATTATTTCTGACATACTGAAGATAATCCCAGGATAAGTCATCTCCGAAATCAACCGGAATAATTTTTTTCTCTTCCAGTTCTCTTTCGCTTACTCCTGCCCAGGAAATCATATCAAGTATCAGTTTCTCCAGATTTACAATCGGCGAAATAAAATATGCTCTTTCGAAATACTCACTAATACCTGCGTTCATAGAAAAATAAGCCCCAATGCTGCCGGCAATAAGAATCATTTCACTATATGTCTTTTTAAGTTCCTTTACCTTATCACCAAATTCTTCCTTGGCCTCCCAGGGATTCTCAGCTTTGTAATCAAACCCATATACGTCATAGTCTCTAAAAAACGGTTTGTAATGTTCCGATTCTGAAGCACTTCCACCTTTTCCATGAACATAAAAAACCAACTTCTTATTCTGATTATCCAACCAGTCTTGTTTTGTAAGAAAAGTGAAATGCTCTGTTCTTACATCTCCCATAAGTTCACACGGTTTATTTTCTTCCGTGTGATGATACACAAAGCCGCACTTCTCCTGGCATCGTTTCGATTTTTCATTGCCGTCATAATACCCGCACCACATAGCACTGCAGCCTAAATCCAGAAATGCATGCTTCTGTAATGCTTTGACCGCTTCCGGAATCAGTCCTCGTCCCCAGAATGGTACTCCGATCCAATATCCCACCTCTATCTCATCATCTGCCGCAGCAGTATGCGACTGAGCAGGAGGAATCAGACCTATGCTGCCTATCGCCACGTTATCGTCTTTCAGACAAACAGCATATGTTTCATCTGCCGATAACACGTTTTTTATGATTTCAAGGCTATTTTCCACACTTGTATGAACAGGCCATCCTGCAATCGGACCAACCTCTGGATCTTTTGCATATTTATATAAGCTTTCTGCATCCTTCTCCTCCCATGGACGAAGAATCAGTCTTTCTGTTTCTAATACCATAACCTATTGCTCCTTTATCAATTGCTTTCTAATATGATTCGTAATCGAATCAAACACTTCGGGTGTCATACTTACAATTCTGCTCCACATTCGAACGCCCTGATAAGCATAGAGAATTACATTAACAATCTCTTTGACATTCACTGTATTGAATTCGCCTCTGACTATTCCATATTCAATAAGATCAGACCATTTCTTTTCACCTATCCTATTGAAGTAATTCATCCTATCATTCGAGCAGGTACCTGAATATTCATACATTGCCAGAGACAGTGAATCTTCTGAATGCTCCATCTCATTCCTCATCAGCGCAAGTGCTCTGTCAAGAATATCTGTTGCCGCCATCCCATCTTCTATTTCTTTTTGAAAATTCATTTCATCTTTCTGGTTAATTTTCTCAAGAATTGCTTCAAACAATTCTCTTGTGCTTCCAAAATGACTATATAACCCACCTCTGCTCATTCCAGTTGCTTCGCAGATATCTTTCATAGTGATCTTATTAAATCCATCCCTTGCAAACAACTCGTATGCAGTATCTAAAATGCTTTCTCTTGTTCGTTCCTTCTTGCTAATCATATCTACATCTCCATTTTCGACACTGATGTCGGTTTCATTATAGACATCTATGTCGATTTTGTCAAGAAAAAGCCTGCAAGCATCAGGACTCTCATCCCTACACCCGCAGGCTCGAATATTACGTTCTATTTCTTTTTTCTTTTTGGCAATTCATCATACATAGCTTCAAACAACTTAACCAGATACTCTCTATCGTCAACATCATCCACCAAAAGCATTCCCTTTGCTCCTTCATAAGGAACTTCCATTTCTGCATTTGGCATTAAATTTACCGCGGCTCTTACTGGTTTTACAAGAAACCTATCATCGTATATTCCACCGATAACTCTCTCACGATAATAAAGGATGTATTCACCCATCATTGCTCTATAGGTTATGTCATCTAGTGCGGACAGCTGTTCCAATATAAAGATTAAATATTCTTTACTTGATGCCATAATTCAATTCACTTTCTTTATTAAGCTGTTATATATTCATCTAATCGTTTTACCTCGCACCCCTTTTCCTCATAATACTTAAGCATTTCATCTACTTTCTTCAGGTCATAACTTGTAACGCAGTCAGATATTACATGCACCAGATAACCTGTCTTGGCCATATTATAAGTGGTTGATTTTACACAGCCAACAGCATCTGCACCACACACATAAAATTCATCAATCTCATTCTTATCAATAAACTCAGTGAATGCTTCACATGTTAAGGCACTGGCTTTCGTCTTTACAAAAATATTATCTGACACTACATGAAGTTCCGGAGCAAGCTCAGCACCTTTAGTACCAGGCTTAAATGTTCTGGTACCTACAGAGATATTATTATGCTGAATATATACAATCTGCATCTGATAACTCTGTGCCCAATCAATGGCTGAATTGATCCGATCAATTATACCTCTATAATTTTTTGTAATATCATTTTGAATATCAATAACTACTAATGCCTTGCTCATTTTCTCCTAAGCCTCCTTTTTGCAGATCGGATGTCTGATTACGGTCTTCCATTTTTCCGGAGCAATCTTTCTTGCATCAGACATATAGATTTCGTGATGCAGTCTGGCGTTATTAAAATCATTTCTATATCCGTTCTCTTCGATATATTGATTCATAATAGCTACTGTTGCTGGCTCGTCATCAAAAGATCCATGATGCATAATCTGAACACATAAGCCTTCTTCCACAGTTAAATATTCTGCCTTGGAGCAATCTATTTTCTTCTTTGCAGATGCGGTTTTTACCGCCCAGTCAAAATCCTCTTTTCTTACAAAATCAGGCAGTCTGATTACCGATATCCAGTTAAATTCCACTTTACTGCTATAGTCACAGCCATCTACACCATCCTGCCACCAAAAACCTTCCAGCGGTGGCACAACATATTCAAAAAATCCTTCTATCTTATAATCTGACTTGTAACTCATCTTCAAAGTATATGCAATCGCATACAGGATTCCCACAGCATGCTGGTATGCACCGCCTTCCTCATTTGGATTTCCCTTTCCTCTTACTGCAATATAATTTGCTTTCGGAACCGTCACAATCTCCGGTGTATTCTTAGGCACGTAAAATTCCTTATACGCTTTCTTAAAGTTAAATGCCATATACTTCCCCTTCACTCCTCATAATGCTTGCCGGTATAAAAATTCTCAGCGCCAGTCTTTTTAGCAGTCATATGAAAACAGACACATCCATCCGGACATACGTAATCCTTTTCATTGTTTCCAGTCCCACCTACCAGTGCAAGATTTCCTCCACTTCTGACAGCCTGCATATCTCCGTAAAGAATCTGCATCATTTTCTGACAGATTCCATACCCCTGTTCATTAACAGGGCAACCATATGTACAGGTATATTTATCCCCGATTTCCTCCCCATTTCTGCATAAATGCTCTGTGTGGTTTCCCCGCAGATATCCTGTTACCTCAATCGTAAAAATATACTCTTCGTCATACCATTTCTTCATTTATTCACACCTCCTTAAAGGATCCTATTTCAATAAGGTTTCCCTCCGGATCGGCAATATAGCAAGTTCTCTGACCCCAAGACTCTGTCGTTGGTTCCATAATACTTTCGGCACCGGCTGCAATTACTTCTGCGTAGGTCTTATCAACCGCTGCATAGTTATCTACGCTGAGCGCAATCTCATAATGTCCATTCACACCTTTACAATACGAGAATGTCCTATTTGTCATTTTTTCAAAATCACTTTTTCGATATAAAAGAAATAGCGTTCCATCCTTTTCAAGAAAGACATTTGAAGTATTCTCATCTTCCTTTATCCCAAACCCCAGAACATCACGATAGAATCTGACCATAACAGCCATGTCATCAACAAAAATTCCAAATCCATCTAATCTCATTTCACTGATTCCTTCCTATATTTTTCTGCAATATCCGTAGCGATACAAAATAGTTTCTGCCTTATGGTTTCAGGTTCAATAATGGTAACCTTATCCCTCATGGTAAGCATCCAGGACAGTACTCCCTCGTCATCAGCGTAATCGTGTTCAAATAGGAGTTTTCCATCCGATAGTTCTGTGAAAGACTCTATTCCATATTCCTCAATCAGGTGCCATTTCATGGATGCATCAAAAATAGCTTTTACTTTCCCCTTTGAAGGAAATACTCTCTCATTTGATAAATCAGGCATCGGCACATCGCTTCTTTTTTCAAAGTTTCTTACGTGTGCTATTTCTGCCATACGATTCAGCTTGAACAGCCTGAAATCATTTCTAAGCAGGCAGTATCCATACACATACCAACTCGACCATTTGAAAACCAGATAGTATGGCTCAATCTCTCTTTCAGAGTTTCCCTTTGGTGCATAATATTCAAATTTCAATATTCTTCCCAGTTCAATTGCATCCTGTATCAGTTCGATTTTAGGTGATATAGAATCCTTATTCCAGGAAGATAAGTCAATAAGAATCGATTCTGAACCACTGACAAACTCTGTGGAACCAGCCTTGATTTTCTCCATAAGCTGACCATAATAATGACTGCCGCTCACACTATCCAAACTTCGAAGTCCGGCCATAATCATTTGCATATCTTTAGATGAGAGAATCGTCCTATCCATTCTGTATCCATCCATTATGCTGATTCCACCACCGGTTCCCTGTGATGTAACAATCGGAATTCCAGCTCTGCAAAGATCATCAATATCTCTATTAATTGTTCTTTTTGAGACTTCAAACACTTGTGCCAGTTCCGGGGCAGTCACCTTTTCTTTCTGTAATAAAATAGAAAGAATCCCAATAAGTCTATCTATTTTCATATCGCTTTCACTTCCTGATATATTCTAACATCCACAACATGACATCTGTATGTCGTGTTTGTTTCATTATATACAATATTTTTCAAAAAATCAAAAAAAGCCCGCAGACATCAGGACTCTCATCCCAACACCGCAGGCTCACTCACATTTTCCTATTCACCTACACTCTCTGGCAGAAATCTAACGCAATCCATCCAGTTCCAGACTTCAACTTTCCCCATCCAGCATCAGAGCCTTTACCCTCTCTGACTTCTAAAATAGTAAATACACCTACTCCAGTGTAATGCCCTGTTTTAGCCGTATCCGTTCCGGCTCCAACCCGGATGTTCAGATTCGGAACACTCACCTTCACCATAAAAGGACAGTCAGCATTCGTCATGCCGCTGTCTGCCCTGTCAGATTCTCCTGATTTATACAAAGCTTTCCCATTCCAGTCAAACACTGTATATCCCGGATTCTTATCTGCCATCTGCTTTGCATTCTCCAGCACCGTATAAGCACCAAGCTGGGAGGCAGCATCTGCCCATGTCTTCCTAACACGGTAGTAATTCTTCTGTACAGGCTCTGTCATTCCATCATTTCCGCCTCCAAGCTTTGCCGTAACCGTAGAAGCAAGATCACCAAGCCTTTCATAGAGCCAGTTTCCCGGGCAGCTTTTATTGGCAAACCAGCGGTGCACCGTGATTAACACTGACTAAAAATGGCTAATTCTAAGCGGCTCTGAGTGGTCAATTCCACCCGACCCTAACACAGACAAAAGAATATCTCTTTCCTTTATCTGGAAATAAACCGACTGTCCTGCCATCTCCCCATCGCTGCTATTACATCGATACAAATAATATTCCTCTTCCGGTTTTCCCCAGCGAAACATTGCCTTATCCAATATTTCCTGCTTCTATACATCGTCTATCTCACCAAAATACTTTTCCTCCAGCCCAAAATACTGGGATAGCTGCTCCACCCGCTTTTGGGGCAATTCTTTTTTATCATTTTCCCAAGCACTCACCATTTGGCGTGAAACGCCCAGTGCCATTGCCAAACTGCTAAGTGAAATATTACATTGTGTTCTTATAAATCTGAGTCCATTCATCAATTAATCCTCCATCTGTTATTCGGAAGCGCTTCTTGGTCTAAGCATATTGCAGGTTGACAGCCAGTGTCAACCTGCAACTTCAATTAATGAATCAATCGGACTTGCTTGTTTCTTTTCCGTCCCCAATCATCCCTTTTCCTCTTTCGCCGGTTTCAATACCGATTTATCCCGAATTCCCAGTTTTTCACTGAATTCCGGGTTATTTTCCATTTTTTCAATGATTCTGATTAACTGTATTCTTTTTGCTGCATCCATCTCTGCACCTCATTTCCTCTGACTTATCCTTGCCGTTTTTCTATGTTTTCAGTATAATAATTTTACATGCAGAAATACACGTTGGAAGAGAGGACTTAGACATGTGTATTTCTCTGGAACGTGTTTGAAAGATGAAGGAGAACTATTAATGGGTAAACAATCAACAAGAGAAAATAAAAATATATACCAGCTGTGCCGGGAAGCTCAGGGACTTACCCGCGAAAAAGCAAGTGAAAATATGGCAGGGGTATCTGCTTCCAAAATCGAGAAGATTGAATATGAACTTCAGGAACCAACTCCGTATGACATCATTCAGATGGCTGACTGCTATAAGAGACCGGATCTTTGCAATTACTACTGTTCCCACAAATGCATAATCGGGGACCGTTACGTTCCGGAAGTTGAAATATCTGAATTATCCAATATCATTTTGGAAACTATCGCCAGTCTGAATGAAATCAATCCTCTGACCGCCCGTCTGATCCAGATCGCAAGAGATGGAAAAATTACAGATGATGAGATGAAAGACTTCGCTCTTATCAGTAAAAAACTTGATGAAGTATCTCTGGCTATTGATTCCTTAAATCTGTGGGTGGATAAAACTGCCAGTGAGAATAACCTTAATATAGAACTGTTAAATGCCGAAAAAGAAAAACTCAAATAAATGAAAGGGCAGTAATTTACGAAACCTCATAAATTACTGCCTTTCACTAATTGTATTCTTGAATTCTTTTTTATGAGTTCTTTCATCTGGAGATTATTTGGTAATTACCACTTTTCCTTCCGAATCAAGCAATGGGATAATACTTCCTGCATATCCCAATTTACTTTCCTAATGTATTGCTGCTTTTTGCCCCTGCCTTCGCACTGATGGTATTCGTAGATTCAAGAAGGGAAGAAGTCGGTGCAACCGGACTCATTAAAATTCTTCCTGTTCCACGATATACATTGACCAGGCCTTCTCCACTGACTGCGGATCCTACCAGTGTTTTTGTCGTTCTTTCTACGGTAAAATCCAGATTAGAAGACCAGCAGACTGCCAGGTTTCCATCAATTTTCAGTTCATCATTTTCCAGTTCGATTTCAATCAGTTCACTCTCCGGAACATTACTCTCCAGTGCAACGACGCCGCTTCCCTGAAGGCTCATATTAAACAGGCCTTCGCCTCCTAAAACTGCGGATGAAACATTTTTTCTGGCAATGATGTTTCTTTTTACATTTGCATCACAGGCAAGGAACATTCCATCTTCAATGGTCATTCCAACAGCTCCCCATTTTGATACATCCTGAAGGATAATGTATTTATATGTAGGCTCCAGCACGAGACAACCTTCTCCAACATATTCCGGTTTTACTGCAGATTCCCTGGTCACAGCACCTTTTAATGCTTTTCCAAACAGATCTCCGATTCCTTTTACACCGGATGTTGCCTGAACATTTCCACCCATCCACTGCATGGAGCCTGCCTGAATGACTGCAGAATGATCCTTGTTAATATCAATTACAACCTGCCTTCTTCTGACATTCATTTTACTCATAAAGTATTCATTGATTGCATTCATTGGAGATACACTTGCATCCTGTACATATTCCAATACATGGAAATTATCCAATGTCTTAATAAATTTTCTGTTTTCATTTTCAAGATTTACAATTCTCATAATTGTTTTCTCCTCTCTTTTCCCTTCCATCTGAAAATACAACTGGGAATTCCGTTATTCATGGAGAAATTATATCTTAATCTCTAAAATAAATACACGTTTCGTATGTGGAAATATTCCCACGTATTTCACTAATTTTGAGAAAACAATGGGGACGGAGACAATGATCTAGAGTGTGTTTGAAAATTGCTTTTCGACAGATGTGCGTCACAATTTGTGGGAAATTTGACTCAAATGAGGGAGGCATAGCGGGCTATGTTGACCGAATGCGAGGCAAATTTCCCGCAAAGTGGGGCGTGCATATGACGGGAATGAATTTTCAAACACGCTCTAAGCTTGTGGATTAGCTATGATTCTTGTGAGTGTGATTGATATTGGAATAGAACTGGATGTACTCATAGAAAAAGCTAGCGTAAAATTTTAGTCGGAAAATTAAAAATGGTAATAAAAGAGAACACCACTTTGTGATAAAGTATTTAGCGACGAAACTAATACAAACAAAGGAAGGTGTTCTCTATGGTTAAGAGTATAAAACATTTCGCAGAAGAAAGCATCAGTATTTTTGAAAAATTGGAGGATGATTTTTTTAAACATCCTGAAAAGATGGCGGAGTATGTCAGAGGTATCACCAGGGAACTGCATAAGGTTGGTCTCCTTATAATTCAGGAGTCTCTGGAACAAATGAACCAGCAGCTGAAAGACAACGGTAAGAGAACAACCAGATGGTATGTTGAAAAAGACAGTCAAAAGCAGCTTGTCACGTCGCTGGGAACGGTGCACTTTACAAAAACCCTCTTCAAGAACAGGGAAACCGGTGAGATGGAGTATCTGTTGGACAGGATTCTGGGTCTGGAAAAGCATGAAAGAATAACAGAAGATGCGGTGGCATCCATGCTGGAAGAAGCGGTACAGACTTCCTACAGAAGAGGTGGCGAGGAAACCAGTCTGGAAGGAACTGTGAGCAAACAGACCGTAAAAGCAAAGCTGCATGGACTGAAGTTCCCGAAAGACATCAAAGAGCCCGAAAAGAAAAAGGAAGTGAAATATCTGTATATAGAAGCAGATGAGGATCATGTTTCACTCCAGTTTCATGAACGGAAGGGGGATCTGATTAAAAATAACAATGGTCAGAAAAACAACTGTCAGATTACAAAACTGGTGTATGTGCATGAAGGAATTGAACCGGAAGCACCGCAAAGCAAACGATATAAACTGATAAATCCACACTACTTCTGCAGGGTATGCGATGGAAAAGACAATGAAGCATTCTGGGATGAAGTCTACGAATATATCAATGCCCATTATGAGCTTGAGAAAGTAAAAAAGATCTATCTGAATGCGGATGGAGGAGGCTGGATAGAAACAGCAAAGACACGATTTAAGGGAGTATCCTATGTACTGGATGAGTTTCATTTACAGAAATACCTGATCCTCCTGATTAGCCATATGAAAGACAGCGCAGATGATGCATACAGAGAGCTGGGGAGAGAAATACGAAAGGGAACGAAAGACGATTTTTGTGAAATCGTGGAGAGATTGAAGAATGCACTTCCGGAAGAAAATATAGAATCGGGTACGAAACGATTGGAGAAGAGCCGGGATTATATACTGGAGAACTGGGGAGCAGCACGGCTGCGTCTGATGCACAAAGAAGGAGTGATCGGAAGCAGTACAGAAGGGCATGTAAGCCATATACTGTCATCAAGGATGAGTTCCAGACCGATGGGATGGAGCCGAAAAGGTGCCGCACAAATGGCACAGTTGCGCGCCTATTATTATAATGGTGGAGATATGTTGGAATTGGTAAGATATCAGAAAGCAGAGTGTTGTCCAGCAAATTAAATGATGCCCCATTCGGCAGATTATTTCGTGCTGATTTTAGAACCTTGCAAATGTGTCAGTCACTTTAAAGATGATTATTTCTGCGAATTGTTTTCCTGACAGAAAAACCCCCGCAAATTAATTGCGGGAGTCTTCTCACCCAAGGGTGCTGTCATTGATTGCCTGCATCACGATGTCAGCCGTGATCCGGTTTGCTGTCTGGATATGCCCGATCACAAGGGAAGCATTGCAGAGCTTGCTGATCACCCGGGCTGTTCCATCGGAAGCGTTCAGGATCGCTTCGATGGCCGCGTCATCAAAAACAGGATCTGTACAGCCTGCCTTTTTCAGTTTCCATTCAATGTAAGCACGTCCTTCCTCTTTTGAGTAGCCGTCTATGTTATAGTTCATGATGATACGCTGACGGAGCGGTTCATGGATGGAAAGCTGGAGCGTATTGTTCAGCTGAGGCAGGCCGACCAGGAGAATCACAGCCCGGTCTCTGGAATCCATCTCAAAGTTGAACAGGATCTTCAGATCGTTCAGAACAGCGTTTTTGATATAGTTCGCTTCATCAATGATGATAACTGGAGTCTTCCTCTTATCCAGAGCAAGACGATTGATCTCCTCCTGAATGATATGAAAGTTTTCAGTCTTCCGGTAGGACGGCTGGGCACCCAGAGACGCGGCGAGATTCCGGTAGAAATCATTCACCGTAACGGTGTAAAGGCTGGTATAGATCACCTTATACAGGGAAGGGTTCAATCCGGCAGACCAGGAACGGACCAGAGTTGTTTTTCCACGGCCCGGAGCGCCGGTAAGAAGACCGATCTTCTATCTTTTCCATCCTCTAATATAAAAAAATTCCATCACTTAAGAAAATTTCCAAGTGATGGAATGACATTACACTTCATTTCCTGCTGCTGTTTTTTACAAAATAATAAAGACCGCCAACAACAAACTATCCTTCTTTCACAGTATAAAGTTATGACGTCACCTTTTCAAAATCGGAAGCCGGATGCTTACAAAGCGGGCAGACAAAGTCTGCTGGAAGTTCCTCCCCTTCGTATACATATCCGCACACAGTACAGCGCCATACCGTTTTCCCCGTCAAAATCTTCTCTTCCGGTCTGGGTTTGATAGAAGACTGATAATATGCATAGGAAGCAGACGGCGCCGATGACAGCATCTCCATATCATCCACGGAAGCAATGAACATGGTATGGCTTCCCAGATCAATCGTCTGCTCTACCGTTGCACTGATATAGGCATTTGTTCCTTCCGTAATATAGTAAAGACCGTTCTCACTGCGTTTGCAGGCATGATACCCCTCAAATTTCTCTGCCGTTCTCCCAGATTGAAAACCAAAATGCTGGAATATTTTGAAATCTGCCTCTTCACTTAAAACAGAAATATTAAACTTTCTGCTTTCCATCACAAGGTCATGAGTAAAATTATCCCTATTTACCGTGATACTGATTCTGTTTGGGCTGGAAGTCACCTGTCCTGCCGTATTAATAATACAGCCATTATCTTTTTCTCCCAGACGGGAAGTCAGCACAAACAATCCGTATGTCAGTTGATACATCGCTTTTTTATTCATCCTGGTTTTCCTCCCTATCAGGTCATTGCCGCACCGTCAACACGCAGCGTGATTCCTGTCACATAGCTTGCCAGATCACTGGCCAGAAACAGATAAGCATTTGCAATATCAAGAGGCTCTCCCATTCTTCCAAGCGGTATACCCGCTGAAATTCTGTCAACCATTTCCTTGGGCAGTACAGCTACCATATCTGTTCTCGTAACACCAGGAGCTACAGCATTTACACGAATCTGATCCTTTGCCAATTCCCTGGCAAGTGATTTCGTGAGACCGTTGACTGCAAATTTAGTTGCCGGATAACCACATCCCGACGGCTGTCCATACTCCCCAACCATGGAACTGGTATTAATGATAACTCCGCCTCCCTGCGCTCTCATAATCCTTGCAGCAGCCTGAGAACAGACAAAAACAGCCTTTAAATTAATATCAACGATCTTGGAAAATTCTTCCACCGTATAATCATACAGACTGGTTCTGGAAGAAATTCCGGCATTATTCGCAAGGATATCAATTCTTCCAAACCTCTCTTTCACAGAAGCAAATGCGTCCGCTACCTCATCTGGAGAACACAAATCAGGCCAAATTCCCATCACCCGTTCTTTATACTCCGACAGTTGTGAAATTGCTTTTTCTACAGACTCCTTTCTGGATCCTGCAATAGCCACATTGGCACCATTTTCAAGGTATTTTTTTACAATAGAAAATCCAATTCCTCTGGTTCCGCCCGTAATGATAGCTATCTTTCCTTTTAACATCTCTATACACCTCCTTAAAGTATGTTGGTTTTTATTCTTTTTTATCCTGCTCGTCCAGTTTTTTCCTGCACTCGGGGCAAAGATAATAAACCTTCAGATCATAATACAAAAATCCGTCCCCCATCTGTTCCCGTAAAGATGCGGTCAAATCCTTGAACGTAACGTCTGCAAGCTTCCCACAATGCCTGCAGACCAGATGATCATGCTTTTCCATTCGATCATACCTGTCCGGCATTCCTTCGATGGATACCTTGCGAATCAGCTCCTCCTCCAGTAATTTATTCAGATTATTATACACTGTCGCAAGAACCACTTTCGGATGTCGTTCCTTCAGTCTCTGAAAAATCTGTTCTACAGTTAGATGTTCACAGGAAGTGTTTACAATGGCAAATACTTCTTTCTCATATTTTGTCATACTTTATCCTCTTTCGTGCTTCGCTACCTTTAGAACAATTCTAATTTTATTATAATCATTCTAAATTAATTGTCAAGTAAAATTCATTTAAATTTCTGTCAACAATGCTACTATTTTTATTTTTCAACGGAAATCTTTTATACTACATCAATGTTTTTACAATATATCTATTTTCAGTACATTTTACAAAATATTCAAGCATTTTTATTGTATCATTTTCTCCAGCCATTTTCAATGAAGGAATTTTTTCGTTCTGATAGGCTTTCACCAGTAAGATCGGGGTCATGCTCACAGCAGCACTCTTGATTCTTTTATTTCTTATATCATTGGCAAAATTCCTTTGAATCTGCTTTGGCTTTATCCTATAGTAATTACGGCATATGACACAAGTCAAGGGGATAAAACTGTACTCAATTATTTTTTTACCCGAAACCTCTCCGCCAAAAGCAGCCAATTGACCCGAAACAGCTGCATGATCTGCCAGTATCCCGGACCACGTAAGAAAAATTCATCAATCAGGTCAAATTTTCCCTGCAGGCTTCTCACATCCTCAAACCATACTTCATGCTCTACTCCTATTTCATCAAAATAATGAAAAAAAGGCGATCGGGCAATTTCATCAAACTGAATTTCTGCCCCATAATGAATGGCAATCCGCACTGCTTCTATATTCCCAATAGTCTTTGCCGCTGTCTGATCCTGGATAAAAGGCAGGGGCCAGTCATATCCGTAATTAGGAATTCCAAGGCTGATCTTCGAAGGCAGGATCTCAGTGACTGCATACTCCACAACCTGGCGGACTTTATTTAAAGGTGCCACTGCCATGGGAGGTCCATACTTGTATCCCCACTCATAAGTCATAAGTAGCACAGAATCCGCAGCTTCTCCCAGCGCCCGGTAGTCCTTTCCGGCATAAAGAAGCCCGGGCTGCTCTGCCGATGATTTAGGAGCCAGTGCAACAGAAACTGTATATCCATATTCATGCATCACCTGCGTGCAGATTCGGACAAATTTCGTGAAATAATCCCGATCCTCCTCTAATACATACTCAAAATCAATATCCAGACCCCGGTACCATTTTTCTTCCATAACAGCCAATAATTCATTAAGAAGTTTTTCCTGCGCCTGAGAATTTCTTACCACCGCGCTGATCAGACGATTGTCAAATCTTCCGTCAGCTCCGAGAGGCGTCAATGTGAGAATCGCCCGTGTTCCATACTGCGCTGCCATAAAGATCATCCACTGCTCATCCAAAAGAGGAGAAAGCAACTCTCCTTCTGACGTAAAACCATAAGAAAAAACAGACAGATCCGACAAATACGGTAGTGTCTGTTCTAAAACCCAGCGGCTGATAAAAGGATAGGCGTATCCATTACTGATAATTTCACGCCCGGTACCTGTTATATCGCCGTCTCTGATCAGAAGTGCCTGACCGACAGCCAGTTCATACGGATATACAAGCTGATTATCCTCTATGATCTGTATCACAGGCACTCCATAATTTAATGCAATTTCATCAATATTGTTTCCCGGCTGTACGACATAAATGCTCATGACTTTCCTCCGGCTTCACACAATTCCAGGATATTGATAAAGTATATGCAGCAGTTTCTCGATTACTGCGCACTTTTTCTACATCATGAAATATTCGCAATCGTTTTTGTGACAAACCAGATTTATGCTTTTTATCAATTAGTCAAGCAGACATTCTCCATCCGCCGCGCTTACTTGATTCGGTGAAATGTGATTTTTCCACATTGATTTCAATTACATTTCACTGCGGATCGCCCATCTCATTTTTGTGGAACGGGCCCGGCTGTTGCGGACACATTCTTCGGCTGATGGCCGGATCACATCTTTATTAATTTTTCATTGTAATCATGTCTCGTTAATACCATCTCTTCATTCAAAAAATAAAAGAGATAATTCCAGTATTTTCAACTGAATTATCTCTTCTATTCATTCAAAATCACATAAATCTACGAATCTCTACGCAAACCCTGCATAGATTGGTACAAAATCTGATTTCTGGTACAGAACACATACCGCAAACCCTTGATTTTACTGCGTTTTACTTATCCAGTGTCTTCATCGTCGGAAACAGCAATACATCACGAATTGCAGCGCTGTCTGTCAGCAGCATGCACATTCTGTCGATTCCGAATCCGATTCCGCCTGTCGGAGGCATACCGATTTCAAGTGCGTTAAGGAAGTCTTCATCTGTGGTGTTGGCTTCTTCGTCACCCTGGGCAAGCTGCTCTTCCTGGGCTTTGAAACGTTCTCTCTGATCGATCGGGTCGTTCAGCTCGGAGTAAGCGTTGGCCATTTCCCAGCCATTCATGAAAAATTCGAAACGCTCTACATATTCCGGATTCTCCGGTTTCTTCTTGGTAAGAGGAGAAATCTCAATCGGATGATCCATAACAAAAGTCGGCTGAATCAGATGTTCTTCTACATATTCCTCGAAGAACAGGTTCAGGATATCACCTTTCTTATGACGTTCCTCATATTCGATGTGATGCTCTTTTGCCACGGCTCTTGCCTCTTCCAGAGTATGGATTTCATTGAAGTCCACACCGGAATATTTCTTAACTGCATCCAGCATGGTAATTCTCTCAAACGGTTTGCCGAGATCCATTTCAATACCATTGTAGGTAATGGTGGTTGTGCCAAGAACTTCCTGTGCCACATAGCGGTACAGATTCTCGGTCAGATCCATCATGCCGTGATAATCGGTATATGCCTGATAAAGCTCCATCAGAGTGAATTCCGGATTATGACGGGTATCAAGACCCTCGTTACGGAATACACGACCGATTTCGTAAACTTTCTCCAGACCCCCGACGATCAGTCGTTTCAGATAAAGTTCCAGGGAAATACGAAGTTTCAGGTCTTCATCAAGTGCATTGAAATGTGTTTCAAAAGGACGTGCCGCAGCACCGCCGGCATTGGATACCAGCATAGGAGTCTCCACTTCCATGAAGCCCTGATCTCCCAAGTATCTGCGAATTGCACTCAAAATCTTGGAACGCTTGATAAAGGTATCTTTTACTTCCGGGTTCATGATCAGGTCTACGTATCTCTGACGATAACGGAGATCTGTATTGGTCAGACCATGGAATTTCTCCGGAAGCACCTGAAGGCTCTTGGACAGAAGTGTTACTTCCGAAGCATGGATAGAAATTTCTCCTGTCTTGGTTTTAAATACTTCGCCTTTGATTCCTACGATATCGCCAACGTCCAATTTCTTGAAATCTTTGTACGGATCTTCTCCCAGGCTGTCTCTTGCCACATAGGACTGGATGGTTCCTTCTTTATCCTGTACATGACAAAAAGAAGCTTTTCCCATTACACGTTTGGACATCATACGACCTGCTACAGTAATGGTCTTGCCTTCCAGTTCTTCGAAATGGTCTTTGACTTCCTGGCTGTGATGTGTTACATCATATTTTACGATTTTAAATGGATCTTTGCCATTTGCCTGTAAATCTGCCAGTTTCTCGCGGCGGACTGATCGCAACTGATTTAAATCCTGCTCCTGCTTCTTCTGCTCTGCCACCTTAGTGCCTCCTTATATATTGTTTAAATGTTTCTCTGGATTTCCAAAACTTTGTACTGCATCACTCCGGACGGCATCTCCACGTCTACAGTATCACCGGTATGTGCACCGATCAGTGCCTTGCCTACAGGGGATTCATTGGAGATTTTGCCCTGAAGGCTGTTTGCTTCTGTAGAGCCTACGATCTTAAGTTCGATTTCTTCATCAAACTCCACATCGTAAACTTTAACTTTACATCCAACACTGATTCTGTCAAGATCGACTTCATCTTCTACGACGACCTCGGCATTTTTCAGGATTTTTTCGATTTCTTCAATACGTGCTTCAATATCTCTCTGTTCATCTTTAGCTGCATCATACTCTGCATTTTCAGATAAGTCGCCCTGTTCTCTGGCTTCTTTAATTTTTCCTGCTACTTCTTTTCTTTTTACTACCTTTAAGTCATGCAGCTCTTCTTCTAATTTTTTAAGTCCTGCATAAGTTAGTAAGTTCTTCTTTTCTTCCATATTCCTTACTCCCTTTCCTGCCCGGATCTGAATCGCCGATGCTTTTCCACAATCCGGAAATTCCATTGCATCTCATATCCGGCACGATCAGATATCAATAGATGTGCCTCTGCCCTTTTCCTAAAAAAGGGTAGACTTATGCCAGGATACTCGCAATTTCTGTATTATACATAAAATCATCTGTGTTGTCAAGTGTGAGAAAGACCGTGTTTCTGCTTTATGAGAAAAAACGTTTCAGCTTTTGTATGAGAAAATCTTTTCAGCTTCTGTATGAGAAAACCTTTTCAGCTTTTGATGTAAATCTTCCTTTGTGTTACCGCAAAAACATATTTTTTCCCGGAAAGTTCATAACTATCCGGATTTTTCAGTTCTGCAAAATAATACTCATTTGCCGGCAGATTTGGTGCCATCAAAACACCTGCAGAATTTGTTGTATAAATTCCATTTTCCTCATCCCTGTCATATGTTTCCCAGCATTCTGATATTTCCCCTTGGGAAACTCCCTTTGCAAAAAGCTGATACCGGATACCTTCGATTGGATTTCCAGTGCCATCCTTTACTTTCAGAAAAACAGTTCCGGCAAATCCTGTGTTGATTATTTCCACAATCGTGGTCTTTCCTGAATGGCTTTCCATAGTATCTGATGATAAATCACTTTCTATGGCTTCTGATAATGAATCATTTTCCATGGCTTCTGACGATGAATCACTTTCCGCTGCATTGTTTTCCGGCAAGTATAATCCGCCGATTTCAAAATTCACTTCCGGTTTTTCATTCTGTCCGCTGACGATTCCGGAATCTTCACAAATTTCCATACCATCTACTGTCACTGGATAATTTCCATATTTCTGCACCGTAATTTCATAAGCAGTGCCAAAAGGAATATCACTAAATTCTGCAGTTTTATTCTCTGTCAGCCAGACAATACCATCCGTCACCGAAATTTCCGCGTCACCGATATGAACTGTTCCGTCATATAAATCTCCGCCAATTCTGACTGTGAACGGCATAAACGGACAATTCATTCCCGATTCACAGGTATATCCAAGAGTCATACTTCCTCTGCCAAGAGTATTAACAAATACTTCCGTTGCTTCCGGGCAGTCTTCACTGATTACCCCGTCTGTTTCCCGCGTGTCCGTTCCATTCACCGTGGTTGTATAAGAAATATCCTTTTTTTGTATAACATGATAACTGCTTCCATATGCAATGCCGCCGATTTCCGCTCTCTGGCCGCCTTTCAGTTTCACTTTTCCGTCATCTGTCGTTATTTCTGTACCATCTACGATAACTTTCCCCTGATACTTCTCGTCATTGATCCGAATAACCAGCGTAAATCGATCATTCTCCGAACCTCCATGCTGCAGCACCCTCAGATGGAGAATCCCTTCTTGTGCATAAATATCCGAATCCACAGCACTTGTCGGGACATCCTCGTCATCTGCACTTTCATCGACTTCCACACTTTTTTCATCTTCAATACTTTCACTGACCTCCCGGCTCGTACCATCTTCCTGTTTCCGGCTTATCCCGGAATTTTCCTGGTACATAAAAATACCTGCCATCACCAAAAGTACGATGACCATAATTATCCCGAAATATTTTCCATTCCATTTCTTTTGTTTCGTAACGGTCATCCTCCAAGTTTCTCAAGCAGACCTTCCAGTTCCCCGTAGCTTGCAATGGTATTGGATTCCCGGCGTAATCCCGCACTGTGACGCATGCCTGCAGTATACCATGCCACATGCTTGCGCATTTCCCGGATTCCGGTAAATTCTCCCTTCAGTTCAATCTGTGCCCTTGCGTGACGAAGAATCATCTCCCGGATTTCAGAAACAGAAGGTCTCTCCAGCAATTCCCCTGTTGCCAAATAATGCTGCAGCTCCCGGAAAATCCATGGATTCCCACGCACTGCCCTTCCGATCATCACAGCGTCACATCCTGTTTCTTCCATCATTTTTTCAGCTTTTAACGGAGAGTCCACATCACCGTTGCCGATTACAGGAATAGAAACCGCCTCTTTCACTCTCCGGATTGCATCCCAGTCAGCCTGACCGGAATAATACTGCTGTCTGGTTCTTCCGTGAACAGCAATCGCCGCCGCACCGGAATCCTCCACGATTTTTGCAATTTCCACTACATCTACCGGATAACCTTCAAATCCGATACGGACTTTTACAGTTACCGGTTTTTTTATTGCATGAGAAACCCCAGTCACGATTTCTCTGATCAGCGCAGGATTTTTCAGAAGGGCGGAACCCTCCCCGTTATTTACTACCTTCGGCACCGGACATCCCATATTAATGTCCAGAATGTCAAAAGGACGCCCCTCAATTTCAGCTGCCACCCGTGCCATCAGCTCCGGTTCACTGCCAAAAAGCTGCATGGACACCGGATGCTCGCAGGGATCAATTTCCATGAGCGCCTCTGTATTTTTATTATGAAAAGAAATTGCCTTGGCGCTGACCATTTCCATACAGATCAGACCGGCTCCCTGTTCTTTGCAGAGTTTTCGGAAAGGAAGATCCGTTACACCGGCCATAGGTGCCAGTACAAAGGGATTTTCCATCTGCACATCACCGATTTTCCACCGCATCTGCATGATTTATTCCTCTTTATCCACGGAATCCACTTTTTTCTGCAGCTCCTCATCCGGAATCTCCCCAAGGAAAAATACCCGGTAGTAAATTTCCAGAGATTCCAGCAATTCTCTTTTTTCCGTCTGAATTTTTTTGATTTTCAGCACACTGCCGATCTCATCAAAAAATCCATCACTGTCCTCTGCTTCTGTCTTAAACTGAAGATGTCCTTGTTCATCAAATTCCAGTGTCAGGATTCCTCCGATTTCTTCCGTATAAAGTACACAGAGAACCTGCAGTTCCTGTTTCACATGTTCCGGAAGGGAATCGAAATCATGATTAAAATAAAATTTCTGTTCATAAGCGCTTGCTCCGCAGAGCACAATATTTTCCTGATACATAATTCCTCCATATCCACGCACCGATGGCTTCTTATTTCTCACACATAACGGTATAATCCGCATACCGATAACTCCTCATTTCTCACACATAACTGTATAATCCGCGTACCGATACTTCCCCGGCACTTACACATATTCTCGTACCGTCCGTCTTCTCTACGATCAGCTCACCCTTCTCATCAATTCCCCGGGCAATCCCTTCATAAGGAGCGATCGTATCCAGCACACGCACCGGCTGTCCAAAGTTTGCCAGCATACGATTATAATCTTCCTGCAAAAAAGTCAGGTCACATGTTTTTGCAAATTTTTCGTAATTTTGTTCAAAAGCTTCCATTACGTATGCGATCATCTCATTCCTGTCAAATTTCTTCCCTGTTTCCAGATAAAGAGAGGTCGCTTTGTCTGCCAGTTCATCCGGAATCGTATCCAGATTCACATTGATTCCCACTCCGCTCACCACATATCGGATCTTACCTTCCTCAACGCTCATTTCTGTGAGAATTCCGCAGATTTTTTTTCGGGAAACCACCACATCATTCGGCCATTTGATCAGAGTCTCCACACCTATTTTCTGAGCCGCCTGCGCAACAGACAGTCCCATCACAACCGTCAGCATAGGCGCATACTGAGGTTCAAAATCCGGGCGAAGAAGGATACTCATGGTAACACAGCTTCCGGAAGGTGCCGTCCATCTCCGGCCGAGACGTCCCTTGCCTGCCGACTGATAATCCGCCACTGCAAGAGTGCCGTGCTCTGCACCGTCTTTTCCCAGTTTCTTCGCCCACTCATTGGTAGAATCCACTTCTTCCACAAAATGGACGGTTTTACCCGCCCATTTCGTATGTATCGCATCTGAAATTGTCTTTTCGTCAAATTTCATCTCTGTCATCATCTCTCCGGCTCACCCAAAGTTGCCACCATTACCGCCTTGATGGTATGCATACGGTTCTCTGCCTCATCAAAAACCTTTGACTGTACAGACTCAAACACCTCATCCGTTACTTCCATATCAGTAAGCTGGAAGCGCTCTCCCATTTCCTTGCCGATCTTTGTCTTCAGATCGTGGAATGCAGGCAGGCAGTGCAGGAAAATTGCATTTTCTCCGGCATTTGCCATGATTTCCTTCGTAACTTTATATGGTGTCAGCTCACGGATTCTTTCTTCCCATACTTCGTCCGGCTCACCCATGGAAACCCATACGTCCGTATAGATCACGTCCGCATTTCTGGTTCCTTCCATCGCATCCTCTGTCAGAGTGACAGAACCGCCGGAAGCCTCCGCCCATTCCTGGCACTGTGCAACCAGTTCTTCATTCGGGAAATATTTCTTCGTCGTGCATGCGGTAAAATGCATGCCAAGCTTGGAACAAGCTACCATCAGGGAATTTCCCATATTGTAGCGGGCATCACCCATATAAACCAGACGGATTCCTTCCAGTCTGCCGAAATGCTCGCGAATAGTCAGCATATCGGCCAGCATCTGAGTCGGATGATATTCATTGGTCAGACCGTTCCATACAGGAACACCCGCATGTTTCGCAAGTTCTTCCACGATTTCCTGTCCAAATCCGCGGTATTCAATACCGTCAAACATTCTTCCAAGAACTCTCGCCGTGTCAGCAATACTCTCTTTCTTGCCGATCTGAGAACCTGTCGGATCCAGATAAGTGCTTCCCATGCCCAGATCATGTGCTGCCACTTCAAAGGCACAGCGTGTTCTGGTACTGGTTTTTTCAAAAATCAGTGCAATATTTTTGCCTTTGTAATACTCATGCAGTTCACCGGCTTTTTTCTTAGCCTTCAAATCTGCAGACAAATCCAGAAGATATACGATTTCCTCCGGTGTGTAATCTTTCAGTGTCAGGAAATTCCGTCCTTTTAAATTCATAATAATCTCCTCCTCTGTGGTTCTATATTATTTTTCCTCATCCTTAACAATTTCTTTCAGAGATGCCGCAAGACCTGCGATTCCCTGAATATCTGACGGAATGATCAGCTTCGTTGCCTTGCCGTCAGCAGCTTTTGCAAAGGCCTCCAGACTCTTCAGCGTAAGAACCGACTGATCTGCACCGGCTTCCTTGATCATACGGATACCTTCTGCGGTTGCCTTCTGTACTTTCAGCACTGCTTCTGCCTGACCTTCCGCTTCTTTGATCATACGCTCCTTCTGAGCCTCCGCACGAAGGATCGCTGCCTGTTTCTCTGCTTCCGCATCAAGAATTGCAGACTGTTTCTTACCTTCTGCCACAAGAATGGTAGACCGCTTCTCACCTTCTGCGATCAGAATCGCCTCACGGCGCTCACGTTCTGCTTTCATCTGTTTCTCCATGGCATCCTGAATAGCTGCCGGAGGAATAATATTCTTCAGCTCCACACGATTCACTTTGATTCCCCACGGATCTGTGGCAACATCCAGAGATGCGCGCATCTTGGTATTGATCACCTCACGGGAAGTCAGAGTTTCATCCAGTTCCATATCACCAATAATGTTACGGAGTGTAGTCGCAGAAAGATTTTCGATTGCCATGATTGGATTTTCCACACCGTAAGCATACAGCTTGGGATCTGTGATCTGGAAAAATACCACTGTATCGATCTGCATAGTAACATTATCCTTGGTAATCACCGGCTGCGGCGGAAAATCTACGACCTGTTCCTTCAGGTTGACTTTTCTGGCTGCACGCTCAATAAACGGAACTTTAAAGTGAATACCTGTGTTCCATGTAGCACGGTATGCACCAAGGCGTTCCAGAACAACTGCATAGGCCTGCGGCACGATTCTGATGCAAGATGCCAGAATCCACAGCAAAAGTACCAGTAAAATAATAACAAAAATACCTGTTCCCATCGCTTAACCCTCCTGTACTTCTTCAACAATCAATTTTACACCCTGTATTTCTTTTACCATAACAACTGCATTTTCCGGGATTACAATACCATCAGAAGCCGTTCTTGCCATCCACTCAATATCACTGATTCTCACCTGTCCGGTCTGTGCCAGATTGTCAATTGTCTGAATGACAACGGCTTTTCTGCCGATCAGGCTCTCTGCATTGGTTTTTGTCACACCTTTGTTCATAAACTTCACTGCAGCCGGTCTTGTAAAAATCAGAAGCACCAGTGATACACACAAAAGCAGCATCAGCTGAGTAATCAGTCCTGCCCCGAAATAGGACGCAACTGCCGCCACAAGGGCACCTCCGGCAAACCAGATGGTTGTCAGTCCTGCCGTAATCGCTTCTGTGACCAGTAATACCGCAAGTATTGCGAGCCATATGAACGGATCCATAAAATTCCCCCTTCCCGTATATGCTCTGCCAGACATTTCCATCATCATCTGATAAAACTCATTCAGATGTAATGATGAATTTCTTCATGGAACTGCACCTCTCTCAGTTCCTGCGCTGACGCGCTGCTTCATACATCAGAATTCCTGCTGCCATCGCAGCATTGAGAGATTCCACTCTGCCGCACATGGGAATTTTTATCAGACAGTCCGCTGCCGAGGCCGCCTCTTCACTCAGTCCATTCCCCTCGTTTCCGATCAGAAACGCGGTTCCTCCCCGATAGTCTTCCCCATCATAAAAGTTTTTACCCTTCAGATGAGCTGCATATGTGCGGATATTTTTTTCACAAAAACTCTCTTTTAATGATACCACATCTTCCACATATAGAAAAGGCATTCTGTACACAGAACCCATGGTGGAACGGATAACCTTCGGATTTGTCACATCCACACAGGTTTTTGTAAGAAGAATTCCATCCACACCTGCCCCTTCTCCTGTCCGGAAAATCGTCCCCGCATTTCCTGGGTCCTGCAGGTCCTCCAGCACCATCACAAACGGATGCTCTTTGCGAAAAATATCTTCCAATGTATAAGACGGTGTTTTCAGAACGGTAAGGATTCCCTGTGGAGTCAGCGTATCACTCATCTGTCGGAAAACTCCATCCGCCACGATTTCATACGGCAGTTCCCGTACATGCTCCATCAGTTCCTCGTCTTCAGACAGACTCTCCGTCACATAAACTCTTGAAATCCAGTCACGGGGTGCCTCTGCGAACATTTTCCTTCCTTCTGCAACAAAAAGCCCTTGTTTTTTCCGGGCTTTTGTCTTCTGATTCAACTGTATAATATTCTTTACCTGTTCATTATTCAAACTGGTAATCATAAATGATCCTCTGCTTTTCTTCCTGGTATTCAGAATGAATGGGTCTGATTCAGATCTTTATTTTTTCCAACTGCGATCAAAGTACATTCATCCGGCAATTTTTCCTCCGGATTCAAATCCACACGCACTTCATCATTCTTCTTAATACCGATGATATTAATCTTATGTTTCTCACGAACCTTAAGAGAACTGAGAGTTTTGCCCACCCATTTCTCAGGTATGCGGAACTCGGCAATACTGAACTCCGAAGAAAGTTCAAAAATATCAAGAAATCCGCCGGACATCAGATTCTTCGCAACTCGCAGACCCATGGACTGCTCCGGATAGATTACATTATCCGCTCCGATCTTGCTGAGAATCCTTCCGTGCAGACTGTTCATTGCCTTCGCCATAACATAAGGAACTCCCAAGTCCTTAGCCTGCATGGTAGCCATAATGCTGGCTTCCATGTTTTCAGCGACTGCAATAATTGCCACATCCACGTTCTGAACACCAAGAGTTTCCAGAATTCCCGGTTCCCGTACATCGGCCCTGACCGCATATGTCACTTTTTCTGAAATTTCTTGAATATTTTCTTCCTTATCGTCAATCACCAGGACATCGTTGTCACTCTCCGCCAGTGTAGTAGCCAGTGTCATACCAAACTGTCCCAGGCCGATCACCGCAAACGATTTATCTTTCATATCTTCTCCTTACAGGTTTATCCAATCATGATATCCTCAGCTGCCAGCTGCGCCTTCTCCGAACGCTTCTGTGCCCGGACAACCACTGCCATGCCAAGAGTCATCGGTCCGATTCTTCCCAGATACATGGTCAGAATCACAATCCATTTGCCTGCCAAAGTAAGCCTGGATGTCAGCCCTCTGGACAACCCCACCGTTGCAATGGCAGATGTAATTTCATAAACAATATCAATAAGAGATGTTTCCGGCATTGCTGCTGCCAAAAGCATACTCATCATAAGAAGAATTCCGAATCCCATTCCCATAATCACAACTGCTGAACGGATATAATGACTGCGGATTCTTCTGTGACGAAATTCCACATCTTCCTTCCCCCGGAGATTGGATACCACATTCAAAAACATCACTGCAACTGTCGTGGTCTTCATTCCGCCAGCTGTTCCCATGGGGGAACCGCCGATAAACATTAAAAACAGACATAAAAGCACCGATGCACTGGAAAAAGCCGCCTGATCGATTGTCAGAAAACCTGCTGTTCTGGTGGTAACTGACTGAAAAAGAGATGCCATAAGTTTCTGCCAGAGCGGCATATGCGCCATAGTTCGGGGATTGTTGTACTCAAAGAGAAAGATAAGAACGGTTCCGCCCAGCACAAGAACTGCTGTAGTCGTAAGAACCAGCTTGCTGTGAAGACGCAGGCTGCGAAATACCCGATGAACAGAAAGCTCTCTTCGGAAAACCTTCCTGATTTTGTCCGCCACATCCCACCAGACAATGAATCCCAGACCGGCTGTGATAATCAGCATAATCGTGATAAAATTGACTGCCGGATCATCCACATAGGGCATAAGGCTGTTTTCACCAAGAATATCGACACCTGCATTGCAGAAAGCAGATACGGAAGTGAAAACAGACTGCCAGATTCCTTTCACCAAACCAAACTCCGGTATGAAACAAAATGCATAACACACAGCGCCGATCGCCTCAGCGCCGAACACACACGCAACGACTTTCTTTACCAGAGTCACAAGACCGGACATCTGATCAAGATTGTAGGATTCCTGTATCATTTTTCTGCTGCGCATGGAGATTTTTTTGCGCAGAGTAATAAAAATAATACTGGCAAACGCAATAAATCCGATTCCGCCTATCTGTATGAGAATAAGCATCACGATCTTGCCGGCCAGAGTCCAGTGTGTCGCCGTTGTGACAGTCACAAGTCCGGTAACACAGATACATGTCGTTGCTGTAAAAACAGCATCTGTAAAAGAGGTACTCTGCCCCGGAGCCGTACAGAACGGCATCCGGAGAATGATCCCTCCTATCAGAATCAGTACTGCAAAGCCGCAGGCAATTACCTGGGCAGTTGTCATCTTACGTAATCTGCTGATAAATTTCTGATACATTATTATTTATTGTAATTATGAGAAAGAGACTGGTTAACTTCCCACATGAACGGATCCACGTTCTTGCTCATAGCCAGCGCCTCATTAATATCAAAATCTACAAATTCACCGTGACGGTATCCTACTACACGGCAGCTCTTGCCTGCAACAAGAAGGTCTACAGCCATAGCTCCCATCATGGATGCGTATACTCTGTCCTTACATGTCGGGTTACCACCACGCTGCATGTGTCCGAGAATCGTAGCACGGGTCTCAATACCGGTTGCTGCTTCAATACGTTTTGCCATTGCCTCAGAATGTCCGATACCTTCTGCATTAATGATGATATGATGTTTCTTACCGCGCTTACGGCTCTCGATGATGTTATTGATCAGCTTCTGCTCATCATAATCATATTTCTCCGGAATCAGTACGTCTTCTGCTCCATTGGCAATACCGCACCACAGTGCAAGATAGCCGGCGCCGCGTCCCATAACCTCGATGATACTGCATCTCTCATGAGAAGTAGAAGTATCACGTACTTTATCGATGGCTTCCATAGCGGTATTTACTGCTGTATCAAATCCGATGGTATACTCTGTACATGCGATATCCAGGTCGATGGTTCCAGGAACACCGATGGTGTTTACTCCAAGGTTTGCCAGTTTCTGTGCACCTGCAAAAGAACCGTCACCACCAATGACTACCAGACCGTCGATTCCATGTTTTTTGCAGATTTCTGCACCCCTCTGCTGTCCTTCCAGTGTACGGAATTCTGCGCATCGTGCAGTATACAGGATAGTACCGCCGCGTTCAATGGTATCTGAAACATCTTTGGCAGTCATATCAATAATTTCTTCATTTAATAATCCATTATATCCCTTCAGAATACCCTTTACATTCAGGCCCTGAGCTAATCCTCTTCTTACAACGGCACGGATCGCGGCATTCATACCAGGTGCATCACCACCACTGGTCAGTACACCAATGGTCTTAATTTTGTTATCTGCCATAATTTTGTCCTCCATCTTTTCATTCTGTCAGCCAGCCGCCCCTCTGCCGGGCTGCTGAAACTTCCAATAGTACACATATTCGGATATAGTGTATAGCATTTTTAAAAGTTTTTCAATACTCTTTCCACAACTTTAACATTGGAACTTCCATATTTTTTCTTCATTTCATTGACCCAGGAATCCTGAATTTGTACTTGATAACCAACCGGAAGCTTCTTCATGGCCTTTACATCACGCAGATAGATCACAACGCTGTCCCCGCCCGGATATCTGCGGAGTTCCTCCAGAAGCTGCGGACCTTTTTCGGCGTATTCTTCCCGGTCACGGAACTGGAACCACAATTCCTTAGGAATGTCATCAAAGGAACGAACCTTTTCCAAAATCATCTTGCTGGCCTTGTCATCCTCTGCTGAAACACGGCCCTGGATAAATACCCGGGCTTCTTCGCCAATCATCGTCTGCCATTTCTCATAATCTCTCGGGAAAACAACAACTTCCACAGTTCCCACCAGATCCTCCACAGTAAGAAATGCCATGACTTTATTATTTTTCGTATATTTGATGGTTTTATCCGTAATCATACCGCCGATGATGACTTTCTGTCCATCCATCACATGAGGATATCCGGTTTCTTCATCCTGCTGAAAATCTGTGGACTTCGCAGTGATGGTTTTTTCCATGGCACTTCGGTATTTTTCCAGAGGATGTCCGCTTAGATAAATACCCAGAACTTCTTTTTCAAAAGCAAGAAGTTCCTCTTTGTCGTATTCCTCCACATTGGGCATGCGGATCTCAAATTCCTTCTTATTCTCCTCACTGGCAATGTCAAACAGACTGAGCTGTCCTGCCATGGAATGCTTTTTGTCCTGATTGATACTGTCCACAATCTGTGTGTAGACTGTCATCTTCTGACGGCGATTTCCCTCAAGACAGTCAAGCGCACCAGCCTTGATAAAATTCTCAATGGCACGTTTATTCATGCTCTGCGTCATGCGTTCGATAAAATCTTTGAGAGAACGGTACTCTCCCCGTTCTTTCCGTTCCTGAACAAGCGCTTCGATGACCGGTCTTCCAACACTCTTGATTGCAGACAAGCCATATCGGATACAGCCGTTATCCACGGAAAATCCATATTCCCCGCAGTTGATATCCGGAGGAAGAATTTTGATTCCCATCTGACGGCAGACCAGAATATACTCTGCAACTTTGTTCGGCATTTCAATGACGGACGTCATAAGCGCAGCCATAAATTCCACCGGATAATAGTATTTCAGAAAAGCAGTCTGATAAGAAACCACTGCATAAGCCGCCGCATGAGACTTGTTAAACGCATATTTGGCGAAATCCGTCATATCGTCATAAATCTTATTCGCTGTCTTTTCCGAAATTCCGTTGGCAATACAGCCCGGAACTCCCTCTTCCGGATTTCCGTAAACAAAATTCTGCCTCTCTTTCTCCATGACGGAGGCTTTTTTCTTGGACATGGCACGGCGCACCAGGTCACTTCGTCCAAGGGTATATCCCGCCAGATTCCGCACAATCTGCATTACCTGTTCCTGATATACGATACAGCCGTAAGTCGGCTTCAGAATCGGTTCCAGCTGCGGGCAGTCATAACGGATCGTATCCGGACGATTTTTGCCGCGAATGTATTGAGGAATGAAATCCATCGGACCCGGACGATACAGGGAAATACCCGCAATTACATCCTCCAGGCTCTGAGGCTTCAGCTCTTTCATAAAGTTCTTCATGCCCGCACTTTCCAGCTGGAACACACCGTCTGAACGGCCGGTTCCAAGGGAATCCAGAACTTTTTTGTCATTATAATCAATAAACTGCATATCCAGATGAGCGCCCGTATCTTTTTCAATCAGTCTTACCGCATTCTGGATAACCGTCAATGTCCGAAGTCCCAGGAAATCCATTTTCAGAAGTCCCAGTTCCTCCAGAGTCGTCATGGTAAACTGTGTGGTAATGGAACCGTCCTGCGCCCGGGAAAGCGGAACATATTCATCCACATCCTTCTGGCTGATAACAACACCCGCAGCATGCATGGACGTATGACGGGGCAGTCCCTCCAGATGCTTCGCCATATCGATGAGATAATGAACATCCTCCTGTTCCTCATAAGCCTTACGCAGCTCCGGATTCATTTCCAGTGCTTTGTCAATGGTAATGTTCAGCTCCTGAGGAATCATTTTGGCAATGGTATCCACCTGAGCATACGGCATATCCAGAACACGGCCCACATCACGGATCACTCCACGGGCCGCAAGAGTACCGAAAGTAACAATCTGTACCACACGATCCTTGCCGTATTTGCGGACAACATAATCAATGACTTCCTGTCGGCGTTCAAAGCAGAAATCCACGTCAATATCCGGCATGGACACTCGTTCCGGATTCAGGAAACGCTCAAACAGAAGGTCATATTTGATCGGATCAAGCTGTGTGATCCCCAGCGTATACGCCACAAGGCTTCCCGCTGCGGAACCACGTCCCGGCCCCACCATAATATCATTGTCGCGGGCATATTTGATAAAATCCCATACAATAAGGAAATAATCCACGTACCCCATGTTTTTGATCGTGGATAATTCATACTCCAGACGTTCTCTCAGTTCCTGCGTCACCGGATGGTACAGACGTTCCAGACCCTCAAAACAGAGCTTATTCAGATACTCCCAGGATGTATATCCGTCAGGAACATCATATTTCGGAAGCTTGGTCACACCAAATTCGATTTCCACATGACAGCGCTGTGCAATCTTGTGCGTATTCTCAAGAGCCTCCAGCGCATAGGGAAATAATTGTGCCATTTCTTCCGGAGATTTCACATAATACTGACCGCCCTCATAACGCATGCGGTCCTCATCTGCAAGCTTTTTGCCGGTCTGAAGGCAGAGAAGAATATCGTGAGGCTGCGCATCCTCCGCATAGGTATAATGCACATCATTAGTGGCAACCAGTTCGATTCCTGTCTCCTGATGCATACGCAGAAGCTGCTGGTTCACATTCTGCTGCTCCGGAATTCCATGGTCCTGAAGTTCCAGGAAAAAATTGCCTTTTCCAAAAATATCCTGATATCGCAGAGCTGCTGCCTTCCCGTCCTCATACATGCCTCTGGTAAGATATTTCGCCACCTCACCGGCAAGACAGGCACTGAGAGCAATAATTCCTTCGTGATATTTTTCCAGTATTTCCAGATCTACCCTCGGTTTGTAATAAAATCCTTCCACAAAGCCCTTGGATACGATTTTCATCAGGTTGCTGTAACCCTGATTATTTTCTGCCAGGAGAACCAGATGATAATAACGGTCATCACCGCTGCCCACTTCTCTGTCAAATCGGGATCCGGGCGCCACATAAACCTCGCATCCGAGAATCGGATTAATCCCGGCATCTCTGGCAGCACGGTAAAAATCAATCACACCATACATGACGCCATGATCAGTGATTGCCGCACTGTCCATGCCCAGTTCCTTCACTCTGGATACATATTCTTTTATTTTATTTGAGCCGTCCAAAAGGCTGTATTCTGTATGGACATGAAGATGTGTAAAATTCAAAATATCTCTCCTGTTATCTCATTGCTGTTCTGCAGTTACCAGACGATTTCTGTCAGAACAGCTGCTTTATTTTTTATAGATACGTCTGTCTTTTATTTCTATTTTTCCTTCCTTCAGAAGATGACCCACCGCACGCTTGAATGCATTCTTGCTCAGGCCAAATTCTCTCTGGATGACCTGTGGAGAAGCTTTATCATCAAACGGCAGCACACCGGCAAATTCCTCAATGACGGAAAGAACATTTTCTGCGTCTTCTTCAATCTGGATGTATGCCTTCTGACGGTCGGTAACATTCATTTTACCATCTTCTTTTACCTCGGTAACACGAAGATCCAGAATTGTTCCGGGGCGGTATTTTCCCTGGGCTTCCCGTGCAGGAATCAGTGCGGAATATTTATCATCTACCGCAACAAACACTCCAAATCTCTCACTGATCTGATATACGCGTCCCTTGACTTCATCACCAATATTATACGGCGTTCTGGTAGAAAGATACGGATAAACCTTCATGGTTGCACACAGACGGCTGCTCTTGTCCACATAAAGAGCCACCAGGCATTCCTCACCTTCCCTCACACGCAAAACCTGTTCATGATACGGAAGAAGAAGGTCTTTTTCCAGCCCCCAGTCCAGAAATGCTCCGATCTTTGTGACCTGTTTCACTTTCAGAACTGCAGTCTGCCCTACCTGAAGCATGGGATTATTGGTCGTGGCGATCAGACGGTCTTTGGAATCTTTGTAAATGAACACCTCAAGACTGTCGCCTTCCTTTGTCCCTGCCGGTACCTGCTTCCCGGGGAGAAGAACACGCTCCTCAGGAGCCGCATTTTTGTCTTCTGCCAGATATATGCCGAATTCCACGGTTCTGACTACTGTCAGAACCTGTTTTTTCCCTAATATAATCATAAATAATCCTCCGGATGATTTTTTCCCATAAATCACTCATTTGTTACTTTTAATGCAAAAATCTGTTGAAACATTATATCACAGAACATAAGCGATTGGAATTTTTATTTTGCTGTAGAGTGTGTTTGAAAATTCATTTCCTCGGTACATAAAACATCTCACCTGTCTCAAGACAATAAGCTCCCAGATTATGCCCTGCCACACATCCACAGTCAATATCTACAAGCTGATCATGTACATAAATCTTCCCTGCATATTCTTCTCCGATTTTAAAAGTCGGGGTATGTCCGAGAATATATGTCACATCACCTTTCCAGTCTCCTGTGAAATCAGGTCTGGAAAACAGGATTTCTTCCAGAACATAATCCTGTTTCTGTGCATTCCGGTAATCACCCGGCAGAGAATGCACAAGAATATAATCTCTGCCGCACACTGTCACTTCCTCATACACAGAAAAATCCTGCATATAATCCAACAAATTTTCCTGCTCTTCTAAAGAAAGTCTTCGAAAAGCATCCGCTGTAATCTTCCCGCCATCCTCAAACCATAACTGACACCCTTTCAGGAAATCCATCGTCAGAATCTTCTCACAGTTCTCCTCACGCACCTCCTGAAGAAGTCCCGGAAGAACTTTCATTGCAATATATTCATGATTTCCCACCAGAGGAATCACATTTGGCTGCATAGACATAAACTGCAGAACTTCCACAGGCTTCGGTCCTCTGTCGATCACATCTCCCAGAACAAAAAGCTCGTCCCTGTCTGAAAAATGGATCAATTTCAGAAGCTCCATAAATTCATCATAACATCCGTGAATATCAGAAATCGCGTAATGCATTATTTTTCCTCCTTAAATTAACAGGGAATCCTGCAATAATCACCGCAAAACCGTTGTGGATATTTTCCCTCATTATAAATTATTTTCTGTGATTTTGCAAAAAAATATCATATGCGGATGTTCCTCCATAAACATTCACATATGATATTTCATTTACCGGCAAACAAATATGTCTGCGTTATTTCTTAATCTGTCCGTAATATGCGTTTGCACCATGTTTTCTGTAATAATGCTTATCCTGAAGTTCCTGCGGCGCCGGCTTCACATCCGGATTAATCTGTTCACAGCGGGTAGCCATTTTAGCCACTTCCTCAAGAACAACCGCATTATGTACTGCTTCGTGAGCATCTTTTCCCCAGGTAAAAGGTCCGTGATTTTTACAGAGAACAGCCGGAACTGCTTCATAGTCTTTGTCTTTATAATAATCTGCAATCAGAATACCGGTATTCTTTTCGTAAGCTTCCTCAATTTCTTCTCTCGTCAGATTGCGCACGCAGGGAACTTCGCCATAAATGTAATCTGCATGAGTTGTTCCGTAGCATGGAATCGCGCGTCCCGCCTGTGCCCAGCTTGTCGCCCAGGAGGAATGTGTATGAACGATTCCACCGATATTGGGAAATGCATTATAAAGTACCACATGAGTTGGGGTGTCAGAGGACGGATTGTATTCTCCCTCTACTTTATTTCCTTCCAGATCCACCACTACCATATCTTCCGGGTTCAGTTTGTCGTAGTCTACACCGCTTGGTTTGATAACAAAGAGGCCTTTTTCCCTGTCAATTCCGCTGACATTTCCCCATGTAAATGTTACCAGACCGTATTTCGGCAGTTCCATGTTCGCTCTGTATACTTCTTCTTTTAATTTTTCCAGCATCGTTTTGTCTCCTTTTCCACGCAGGCGCTCACTATACCATTCGCCTGGTATTTCTTCTGCATTTTCTTTATTCTTTGTTTGTTCCGGTAAATTCCACCACTGCATAGGCTTCCTGCTGTTCTGTATCCAGAACTACGGTTACTCTGCCCTCTTCCTCACGGATCTTCGGACAGATCACATCGCACAGCCTTGCCTGTTTTTTGTATTCCGCTCTCATCTGGCGTACCAGAAATCCCTCGGGCAGATAATCCTCTGCCATGCGGATATACTGGCAGTTATTTACATGATGATTGGTATCCAGATGGTGTTTCTGAACCGTGAAACTTTCTTCTTCCCTGAAATTCTCCGGAAGCCGGATTTTACGCGGTGCATAATCCATAGCCAGTTTTTCTTCTTTTATATATCCTGCTGTATCTTCCTCTGTCAGTTTCAAAGGAAGTCCTGTCTCTGCATCCAGATGTGTCCAGAATGTATTGGCATAGGCAAGCATCTCGCCCTCCGCCGTCTTCATGGTAAAATTACGCATCCCCATAAACCCTTTAAAATCATATGGCCATGTGGCCGTCTCAATATGCTCTCCAAGCTTCGGATATCTGTCAACAACTACCTGCCAGGAAGAAAGAACCCAGAGCCTTTTCCTGTCTTTCAGAATATTTACCCCCTGATGAACTGCATCCGAATGAAAAATACTGCAGTCCTGAAAGTAATTGAGAATTCCCGGCAAAGTCAGGCATCCGTTCTCTCCAATCTCGCTGTAACGCACTCTTCCGTCAAAACAATAACTCATAAAGTCAACCTCTTTTTGGCATCTCTGCTTCATTCACCCATCAGTAAAACATTTTCCTGGAAAATTATGGGGATTTCTAATGAAACGAAAGGATTTCTTCTGCTCTTATTCGGAATTCGTAAAACCTGTCTATATAAACATTTACAATTCTCGTACAGTATTCTTTCACAATCATCCCATCATAATCATGAGCCAGCTGATTTCTTACTTTCAGCATTTCCATCCATATATCATCAGAAATCATTCCCATTTTGAATGATTCTCTCAGTACTTCCCGTGGAGAACCGGCTGCAAATCCAACAATGGCATAATGCTGAACAAGTATATCTTTCATAACCTTCCATGACAGATCAAATGTAATACTGAATTTAGCACTCGTTCCGCTCAGAACGAAGGAATCTGACAGATCTCTTTCTCTTGCTTCTGAAAGAGAATCCAGTGAATTTTTAAAAGACTCAAATCTTTTCGTAAATTTTTCGTCCATATTGTCTGATATCCTCCAACAACAATTGATTTCTGCATTCTTCCAGTTCAACCAGATCTATCGTATACAACGTCGGAATATCTTCTACCTCTTCACACAATGAATCAAAATCTCCTGCTCCGGACACTGCTATATCAATATCACTGCGTTCCATCTGAGTGTTTTTTGCCCTGGAACCAAATAAAATCACCTGTGAAACAGAATGTTTCTTACAGATTTCCACCACTTTGTCTATGACTTCTTCTGCACTCATATCTGTCACCTCTGCTTCATTCACCCATGTCTGTAAGTATTTTCATCTTATCATAATGCAAAATAATATGCAACTGCGGGATATACTTCTACGGGCATCCTTCTTATGCCAGGATATATCGTTCTCCCGGCACAAAGATATGATAGGGCAGTGAAGGCGCCAGTCTGTGAATCGCATCTGCAAAAATTCCGGGATTCACAGAATTGACTTCGTACAAATCCCAGTGTACCGGCATCAGTAATCCGGCATTGGTATTCCTTGCAATCGTTATTGCCTCCACACTGTCAAAGCAGCCAATAATATCTTTAACATAAGTGCGGTAATAATCTCTTCCATTGACTGGAAGTATTAAAGCATCACAGTTCTGTATCCTCTGCTCCAGCCCGTCATAAGGACAGCAGTCTCCGGAATGAAAAATTTTTTTCTCTCCCAGCGCAAACAGAATACCTGTCTCTTCATAGCCGCCTTCCCCGTCGGGATGCAGTTCTTCATGAGCCGCCGGTACACCGGTCACGCGGATATTTCCTTCCAGAAGCATTTCCTCATCTGCCTTTATTTTGCAGATTCGCTCCGCAGGGATACCATATTCCTTCAGCGCGCTGCACACCGATGCGCAGCCCATAAAGACAGCCTTCTGATTACATTCTGCTACTGCCTTCAATGTATCCGGATCCGCATGGTCGCAATGGGTATGTGTACAGAAAACATAATCCAGAAAATCCAGTTCCTCCGACCGGATGGGGGACGGATACAGCCGTTTCCACTGTACCAGATCCGAGCTGAAGTTTCTGTCCACATAATCAGAAAGATAGCCGTCTATCATCAGATATTTTCCCTGGTATTTCAGGATAAATCCAACCTGACCCAGATAAAACAGAGCCACCTGTGAGGGAAGAAGCTCTGTACCGAGTATTTTTTCTTTCAATCCGCTTTCCATAGATATTCTTCTCCTTTTTATTTATCATATTTTTCTATTACGCAATCATACTTCTTGGACACCTTGTCATAATTAATCCCTGCCAGAAGCAGATTTCCCGAATAATCCTGCAATATCTCCGGATATTTTTTATCTTTTATCTGCCGGATTGCCGCATCTGCTGTTTTATCCCATTTCAATTCTATTACAATTGCCGGTTTATTGGTGATGTCTGCGTAAGCAGACATTTCCGTTAGATTCTTCCATCGTTTTAGCAACTGAACTCAGTCCATCTGTATCCTCAATCGCATTCAGATATTCTTTCGCGACTTCTTTATTTGGAATCCGGACAGTTCCTTCGATTCCGTCATATGTCAGATATCCAAGATGTATCAGCAACGTTAATACATTATCTTTACTGTTCGGACTGGTCATATCATTTGTGAATTTATCAATATTTACACGAACACAATCTCCAAGAAATTCTACATATTCAATTGTAAAACCATATGTTTATTCAAATGCATCTGATAGGACGGATCTTCTGTTTCTACCAATGGATTCAATTTTGATATTAACGTACTTTTATCTATATAAATCTGTGCGTTACAACTCATATAGAATTTACTGCCCCCCGGATTCAAATAAATCCCCATACTGTCTCACCTCAATCTTAATGCTTCCGATAAGCTGACATCTTTTCTAGTTCTAGTCTAGCATAGCATAAACCATTCCGCAAGTAGACAGTAATTAAGAGTCAGAGGGACAAGTTCTGCTGTTACTGTTCACTCCGTTCTCAGTAACACGCTCCGCGATGCACAGAATTTATGCAATAAGCATAATTTCGTGCGTTGACTGTCTCAGGATTTCCATGCATAAATGCATGGAAACACCTCGCGGGATATTACCTGCGAACAGTAACGTTCTGCTTCTCAAGATTCTTTGATCCACATAACCTGTCCCCACCCTTGACTCCTTATTCCATTATTATAAGCACCGGCGTTTTCAGAATACCGGTAGGCTGCAGCTGATATTCATATGCCCACTCGCAGCCTGTTGTCCGGTAAGAAGCCGGTCCATGGTCATCTGCCTGCAGATTACAGTTATGAAGTGCGCCAAAAGTATTTACTCTGTTTCCATACATAATGATTTCCAGTAAATGTTCCCCTTTTTCTACCTCTCCAAGTGAACATTCATAAGGCGAAAAAGCAATTCCCGGAAGCTTCCTTCCATCCAGCTTTACCCCAAGATAAGGAGACCGGAACAGATTTGCCGACAAAACATACCTGCTTCCATCCGAAACAAAAGGAATCCGGTATATCACATTACCGCCGTAAAACGGGAAGCCCATCGTTGTCAGATTTCCAAAAGAAAGCCTCCTTACAGGTGCACACAGCACCTGTTTCTTTCCATTTACTCTGACTGTAAAATCACCCAGGATCATCATATTTTCCACATTTGTCCTGCTGTTATACGGGATATCCACCTGCAGAATATGCACCCCCTTCGTAAGCACAGGAAGCGGAATTTTATATATACAGGGATCCACATACCATCCATCCGGTACACATGGCACCCTCTTTCCATCCAGATAAATCCCCGTATCCGCGCCATACTCCAGAGCCAGTTCACATGCTGTCAGAACACACTCACATTCCACTGTATAGCGCAGGGAAAGCTGATGTTCCAGAGGTTCTTCTCCTTTTCTCACCCATGGCTGTGCATGACCTCCATTTCGAACCGGATATCCCAATTTTTCCCGAAACAAATTATCAATTCTTAAAGTTTCCTCCTCCGGATGCCATTCTCCCCGGTCAAAACGGTATTCCGCAATATCCAGAACACTGACATTCGGTTCAGAAAAATCCACATCATTCACATAAGGAACTGCCGCCTCTTTTCTGATGTTTTTCTCTTTCCCGATATTCTCCCCTTTTTCCTGAGAAATTTTTTCCGGATATTGATACGGGTGCAGCTGTACCTCTCCTGCCTCCAGATGTAAAAGAAGAGAATCCTGATCATACAGTGTCGGATAAATCACCGTTTCATTTTCCTTCCATACGGTTTCCGCAGGATAGATTTCCCCTGTTACTGTATCATATACCGTCATATTCCATCTGCCGCGTATGCTGACTGTCAGGTTCTGCTTCACCGGAAAATCGATAAATTTCCGCCGCCACTGAGAGCCTCCGCAGTCAAATACATATTCTTCCAATATCTCACTGGTTTTTGCATGCGCAATAAATACCCATCTGTCTTTTCCTTCTTCTCTCATCTGATAGATAAGGCTCTCGGAAGAATAACCTTCTTCCTCCAGAATACGGATATCCCGATAAGGCTCCAGTGCCTTTAACACAGCCTGTCTGGTATAGGGAATCTTTTCTGTCTTTTCCGCCAGCATCGTACCTCTGTCCGAAGCTCTGGCATTTACGAGGAAAGGCGCATCTCCGGCAAATATCACCCTTCCGCCCATTTTTGCAAATTTTTCCAGAACATCCAGTGTACTGCTCCTTAATGTCCTGCAATTCGGGATGAAAATCACTTCATAATTCATTTCTCCCACTTTCAGAGCCGGGCTGTTTTTCTTCAGGCACACACTCACTTTTTCTCCGGCCAGTTCCGGAAGCAAAGCTTCTGATATATAGTCAAAATCAATGGTCCCATATAACAGCCATTCCGCCAGATTCCGGAAATCTGCTTCCATTTCTCTTCTGGCATTTCCTGTCTGATCCATCGGCCCCCAATACAGCCAGAAAGATTCTATCGGATGGATCACGCCCACACGCACATGCGCCTTTCCTCTTGTCATGGCAGTATTTACTCTTGCAAAATGCTCCTCCACAAGAGAGTATTCCTGATACCAGGGGGACTGATATCCTATGGAAGCCGGATAATCCCGCTTTGCCTCGCCTTCCATGGAAGACCAGGTCAGATGATGTACCCGCAGTGTCACTCCGAGTGCCGCCTGCCAGTCTCCCGCCAGCTTATGTCTGCGAAAATCAAAATCCCATCCGGTCACTCCGTACAATTCACTGAGCATGGCTTCTTTTCCATATTGGTGTACAACACTCTGACATTGTTTTGCCGTATTTAATTCCCGGTTATCACAAAGCATATCAATGCCCGGAATGCCAAAAGAACGATAGGAACGCATGTCCTCTCCCGAAGCATGTGTCTGTTTTCCAAGTGTCGGTTCTTCAAACATGTGCCCTGCCAGCGCGATCCTGTGTTCTGTACACCATGCCCCGATCTGATCTGCATACGCATTCACAAACCGGTCAGTCACATAATTATGAAATTCATACCGTACTGCTGAGAACTGATCTTCCCCAAGTTCCCAGAACAGCTCCGGCAAATGCGCAAGAAGGCTGTAACCATATCTGCCCTGAAATCCTTCTTCCAGATCATCCGCCCATGGCATTGCCATATTTTTCTTCTGCTCCGCAAATTCCAGATAGTGTTTTCCTGCAAAATGAGGTTCATCTGTAAAAATTGCCGGTATCTCCGTGCCAAATTCATCTCCGAATCTTTCATAATACTTTTCATGTACCTCATCAAGAAAAGCACGTACCGCCCTGGCGTCCAGATTGTTTGCATAGCTCTGATCGTTAAATCCTGGGTCAGTCCCGGATATTTCCATGTAGGCAAACCATTCATCGTATCCCTCTTTAACAGGTTCGCCCTCTTTCATTACTGCATAATCCTTCAGATAACCACCTTTTAACAGAATCTGATAACGGGCAAGCAATGACCTCTCTTCGCTTCGCAAAACAGAACCGCCCATATTTGTTTCTTCCTCCGGTATGGGCTTTCCATCCTGACACTCCGGAGAAAACAGCAAAAAACGCAGCCTGTTTTCATGCTTTTTTGTTACCAGTCCTCCGGCAAACCCGGACGGCCAGCGATCTTCGTCATACAGCCACGTATACATATGATGTTCTTTCAGCCTGTTATGTGCATATTCCACGCGGTCCAGAAATTCCTCACTCATATAGGGATGATTCATTCCGGTACGGCTGTGTATAAACGCACCGCCCATCCCCATCTCTTTTACAGCCTGTACACACCGGTCGATTTTTTCATTATCCATATAACTGTTCCATGCCCAGAAAGGAGCTCCCCGAAAGTATTCCGGCGGATTTTTAAAGACCTCACGGGACAGTTTTTCTTCATTGTGATACAGCATACATTCCTCCATTTACAGTATACCTTTCTCTGTTTCCGGATACCGTTCTTCATTTTGCGGATATTACGGGATAAAACCATTTATTTCATATATTCCCATTGACGTTATGATTATGGCGGATTTTCAGGATACAGCAATCATTTCCTGAAAGCTGCAGAGAACCTCTGATGTATTCTCCCTCTTCCCAGCCTTCTGACAGTTTCAGCGAAATTTCTGCCGGCTCCGGATCGTAATTGATGAAAACAAGTATCCTTTCGTGCTCACTGACAATATGCTCTGTCAACCCTACATTACTGTTTCCCGTCCCTTTATCGATGGAAGCAGCTTTTTCCCCTGGAGCATATTCCTTTACTTTCTCATATATTTTATAGTATCCGGGTGTCCCGTTCACTCTCTGATCACGCCGTGCCAGTGTCATTTCCAGCGGAGCGGCCATTAAGATCACATGACCTTTTCCATAACTGCATACCGTACATACCGGTATTCCATCTTCATCAGCTGCCAGAACCTGCGCATCTTCCGGTTCCAGATACATCTGATAGGAGAAGAATATCGGAAGGTCTTCCTTTTCTTCTTCCAGTCTGACCATTTTTTCCGCCGCAGACTTCATGCGTCCTCTGGAATGTACATGGCAGAATCTTTCAATACCGCTGATCAGTCCGTCATCAAGAGAAAGATACAGGCAGGCTCCGTCTTCCACTTTCTTCATAAGTTCCAGAAAATGCCCTTTTGTAATAGCAGAATCTCCGCAGATTCCCGGCATAAAATAACACTTGCTCTCCGGAAGTTTCTGTTCCGCATAAATGAATTCCAGATCCATTCCCGCCTGTTTCGCCAGAATAAAACTCATATACGCATTTGCCCATGCATCCTGCCCGTGAGTCAGGATACATACGCCATCCACCACACGTTCCGGGAGTACTTCCATCGGAAATTTTTCCAGAAAATCAGTAAATTCTTTCAATTCCTTTACCACAGTTTTTGGACTCTGATCCTCATGGAACAGCCCGAGTTCCCGCTCAACAGCGCACCAGTCATACGGTGCATGCATCAGGTGACTCTGTTCATTGGCACACCACCACAAATAGCCCCGGCAGTCATGTGCCCAGAGAGAATAGAGGCAGGTACGGACAAAAGCCGCTGCCGTTTCTTCATCGCCCAGCATATTTCCAAGTGTCCCGGCTTCCTCTACAAAACATGGTTTTCTTCCGATCCCGCGGTAAAGCAGTGTTTCCGCCGTACCATGAAGTTCTGTCCGGATCGTGTTAATGGGTGCGGCATCACACCACGGAGTAAATAACGGATAGGGATGTGTCGTAAGAACATCCGTCAGTTCTGCCTGCTGCCGGATATTCCATTTTCCCTCCGGAAGCAGTCCATGCATACCTGAAATAATCGGTCGTCTGCCGTCCTCCATACGAATCGCTCCCGCGATCGCCGAAGCCCATGCATATAATTCCTCCGGTTCCTCAAAAGGAGCCAGACAATTGCATTCATTTCCCAGATCCCAGGCTTCTATAGCCTTACTATCCCGGAAATGTCTCACGAAGCACCGTACATAGCGAACCTGCCACATAATTGCCGCCGGATCCCTAATGATATTCTTTCCCTGAAGTGCTTCCGGTACATAAAGCCGTCCGCTCATCCATCCCGTGATCAGCCCCACGATCAGCGTAATTCCATATTGCTCTGCAAGTCTGCAGAATTCCTCGAATTTTTCCAGTGCCTCTATAGAAACACCACACTGACCTTCCCAGGTATCCGGCAGAGGCTCTTCTCCCATTCGATATTCCCTTAAAACCCCGGCCTGTCCATACATTGCTCTGACAGGCTGAAAATCCGGCCAGAGAGGAAATACCCGCAGAGTCCGTACCCCATACTCCGCCAGTCTTTTCATGTCTTCCTTAACAATATCCGGCCTCCACTCCCGCCACATATTTGTTCCGGCATGAGAAGCCCAGTAATTACATCCCACGGTAAATGTTCCTTTTTTCAAAAGATTCATCTTGTTCTCCTTCTGCATCAGAAATTTAATTCATAAACAGTACCCATACGATCCCTGGCTCCAATTACTACTTTTTTTCCGTCCCTGCTCACATCCAGACAGCATGGCCGACTGCTCATATGGATGCCGGGATCATACTCTGCATCCAGCCGCAGTGCACCCAGTTCTTCCAGACCGGCTTTCTCCGTATAGCGGAAAACAATACCCAAATCGTTTTCATCCCCGCCAACACCATAAACCACTTTGCCGTCACAGTCCCCGGCCAGTCCCCGTACAGGTCCGTTAATGCAGGCACGTCCCAGACGATAGATACTTCCGTCTTCCCGGACAATCCCCACAACACCATCCTGTGTTCCCACAAAACTTCTTCCGTCTCCCAAAGACACCTCTGCTGTAACAATAGCCTTGTACTGCCTTCCCGGAACCGCCAGTGCCTCTATTTTTTTCCCTGTCAGCGGAGTCTGTTTTTCCTCAAGAGCGATACATTCCGATTCCGACATTTCTCCCCTCGTTTTTACACACACATCATCTCCGTGAATGCGGAAAAAATGCTCCTTTCCCTCTCCGCTGCACAATCCCAGAATATCACCGTCTTCATCCAGCACCACACGCATCACCGGAGATTGTTCCGGCTTTATATGAAGCCATAATTTCCATGCATTCCAGTGATCACATCTTACATGAAACGGATTTTCATCAAGAAATCTGCCGTAATCTTTTGTCATTTCTGCCATTTCCCGGTACTGTTCTGTTCCCATGGTTGTGTACGGATCTTCCGGCATCACCGAATGTTCATTCCTGTGCGGACGGAATTCTTTCAGATCGATCGTAAAAACAGCCGGCAGATCTGTTGCATGATTGGTATCTGCCACATAATAAACATCATGATAAATATACGCTTCGCTGACACCTGCTACAATACGCGTTCCCGGAGTTCCCATGGTTCCAAGAACCTCCGGTTTTCCATCATGCAGAATATCCCAGCGAACCAAAGTACCGCTGGTACTTCCTTCTTCATAACTGCTTTCCAGTACATACCAGAGCACGTTTTCAAAGTCCAGCGCAGGACCGTAAACAGCCGCTCTTACTCTGGTGGGATCTTCCGGAAGAGCTTCCTCACCATAGCTGCCCATATTCACCAGTTCCTCTGTTTTTGGATCAAATATATACAGACCATCTGTCAGCACAGCAGCCATGATCATTCGTCCGTCCGGCAGGTTTACAGCATAATCCAGACGCATGATTTTATTTGAAAAAGAATTCCCTTTTGCAGGGGTAAATCTGGCAGACAGCTGCTCGATTTCATCTGTGTCCACATTTAAACGTGCAAGATATCCGGATCGGGTGGACCAGTACAGCTTTCCATCCGTTCCTTTGTGAAGCCGGAAACATCCGTATTCTGTAACCTGACCGTAATCCTTTACCTGTTTATCCGAAAGATCGTAGCTGTACAGATGTCCCCGGATATAGCCGGTAAAATAAAAACGATTGGTTTTTTCTACGTAAACACCGCCATAAATCGACTCAAAAGGCACAGGGATTCCCAACGTATGAGCTTCTCCCGTCTCCGGATCATAATCAATCAGATGAGAACCGGAAAAACCTTCCCACGGATGCGCATAATATCCTTCCGGAAGCCAACAGGGATGCACCGGAGATTTGTCTGTCGTATGAGTGGACATAAGAATATGTCCGTTTGGCAGGAAACTGATCGATGTATGAATCTTGCTGTGGCGAATGGTACGGTAAGCCGGCAGAATCACATCCTCCACCTTAAAAAGCAGTTTACATTCCTCTGTTTCCGGAATGTATTCATAAAACCTTGCATAACTGCTCTCAATCAGCTCTGAACAGAGACTGAAATAAATTTTTCCCTCCGGAGAAATGGCAAAATCCCACATGGCATTATGTGTTCCCTTTCCTCCCATGACTTTATGATGCACCCCGTTCTGGGCAATATATGGTAAAACTTTCATCCTGCACTCCTCCTTTTATTTTATGAGAAACATACGCCGCCGGGCGCATATACAAAAATATCCTGATTCATTCACTCGATTTTTTCTCGGAATGAATCAGGATACTCTTTTACTCATTCATCACATTGCTGGAATATTTACATCCCGGGCATTTTTATTTAAATTATTTTCCCTGCTCAGCATTCCATGCATCGATCTGAGACTGTGCTTCTGCGATAATCTTGTCAACACCGCTTGCTGTAAGTTTCTCGTTCATCTCATCAAATGCTGCATTCACTTCATCTGCTGACTCATAATGTCCGAGAATCAGGTCATTGTATTCGTCCAGAACATTGGCACAGGCAGTGATTTCATTTTCTACACTGGACGGATCAAAGGTAAATCCCATATGAGCAGACAATTTCGCACTGTTGTTGTATTCCAGCATCTTCTTAAACACGATGCCATCCGGACCGCCATAGGATTCCGGTGCATTCGTGATGGTCAGATTGCCCCAGTTATCGCCGTACCAGTACAGCCATCCCGGATTGGAAGGATCTTCATTTCGTGTACCTTCCAGATTCATTTTACCATCTTCTCCAATTGTATAGTGTTCCCCTTCAATACCAAAACGAAACAGGGTTGCCAGATACGGATCGGTATTTACCAGTTCGATCAGCATCATAGCGCGCTCCGGATTTGCACAGTTTGCAGAAATTGCCAGTGCAGAGGATGTAAAGTTTCCGGAATCCGTCCAGATATTTTCAAAAGGAACCAGCTTGCTGCTGAACTCATTGCTGAAAAGATGTTCATCAATCCAGGTATATCCCCATGCCAGATTTACCAGAGTAGACGACTCGGACATTACCGTTGAAGCAATTTCTGTATAATCATAAGCATACACACCTGCTTCCGACAGACGCTGCTGGCTTAAACAGAACTCACGGAATTCATCTGTTGCATAAAGGTTATAAACCGTATCCGGATCATATCCTCCAATTGCATCTACATCCGGAATATTACAAACAGCATATCTTAAGCTGTCCATCTGTTCCACCTGGAAAAAGTAAGGAAATACAACAGATGCCATATCGGAAACCAGAGGTTCACCTTCCCATTCCGGATGTTTTTCATTGCGGATTTCCATGGCCTTTAAAAGCGTTTCCTCCAGATCGCGTCCGTTTTTGGCACCGATATTTTCCATATCGATTCCCAGTTCATTTGCCAGATCTTCATTATAGATGTAGCCCATGATATAACAGTTATCCTTTAAATTCGGAACACAGTAAATATTTCCATCCACTTCCAATGAGTTCCATACATCTTCACTGAACAGACCCTTGCTGCCGGTTCCGTATTTTTCCAGCAGTTCATTCATAGGATAAAAAGCACCCTGTCTTGCATTCACAGCATAAGGAAGAGCACCACCGCTTACTCTGACAATTCCGCAGTCCTCACCGGCTCTTAACATATTCGGAACCTTATCTTTATACTCTGCATTTGTCAGCAAATGAACATTCACGTTCATATTCAGTTTTTCCTTCAGGTACTCATTGACCTTTTCCATAACCATGTCAAAATCCGGTCTGACAGGACTCAGTTCCAGATACCACTCCAGTTCCACATACTCCAGATCCTCTGCCGCTGTTGTCTCAGCGGTTTCCTCTTCTGCCAGAACAGTCATGCATGGAGCAGCAGCAAGTGATGCAGCGCAAAGCATGGATAACAGTTTCTTTGCCCATTTCTTTTTCATGTAACATTCCTCCTTGTAATTATTTTTTTTATCACAACCTATGATCTTCACCCACCATAGAACATGATCCTTTTTCATACTCTGACAATCATTTCATCGTCTTTATTTATTCTTTAATACTTCCTACCGTCATACCATTTACAAAATATCTCTGGAAAAAAGGATATGCAAACAGAACCGGCACCACTGCTATCACCGTACATGCCATACGCAGGTTTGTACTTGGCAGCGACTTTAAAAGCCGGAGTCCATCCGGTCCGGATGCAGCCTGGGTATTCTGCTTCAGAAAATCAATAGAACTCTGCAGTTTGGTTAAAAGTGTCTGCAGCGGAACCAGGTTTGGATTATCCACATAAAGCATACCAATAAACCAGTCATTCCATTTTGCAATAAACGTAAACAGTGCAACCGTTGCAATTCCCGCCTTTGACAGCGGGACAACAATTTTGAAAAAAATCGTAAAATGCCCGGCACCGTCAATCTTTGCCGCATCAAACAGCCCATCCGGAATCGCTGTTCGAATAAAGGTACGCAGAATAATCACCATATACGCGCTTACCAATCCCGGAAGAATAAGAATCCATACGGTATCCTTCAGATGATAGTAACGAACATTCAGAATATACGAAGGAACCAGACCTCCGGAAAACAGCATTGTAAAAAACAGCATCCACGTAAGAAACCTGCTGTATCGAAAATTTCTCTGGGAAATGACATATGCAAACATCATCATGATCAGAAGCCCCAGCACGGTTCCGACTACAGAATAAATAATCGTAATTCGATAAGACCTTAAAATCTGATCCCCCATCTCCAACAGATAACGATAGCCTTCCAGCGACCATTCCTGCGGCAAGAAAGTATACCCCGCTTTTTTTATGCTCTCAGAACTTGAAAAAGATACAACCACCATTAATGCCATCGGCAGAATGACCATCATTGCACAAAAGATCAGCAAAATACTGAAAATTATATTCCATTTTGCGCTGACGCGATTCATCACTTTTTCTTTTCTCTTTTTCTCGCCTTTCATTTTCAGCCTTCCCTTCTCCTAGAACATTGCGCTGTCGGGATCAATTTTGGAGACAATCTTATTGGCTGCAATTACTGCAGCAAAACCTACTACCGACTGATAAAATCCTGCTGCCGCAGACATGCCTACATTTCCCACATCCATCAGCCCCCGGTAAATATAGGTGTCGATCACATCGGTCACCGGATAAAGCGCACCGCTGTTCTTGGTAACTGTATAAAACAAACCGAAGTCACCGCGGAAAATATTACCGATAGACATAATCAGTGTAATTGCCGCAACAAATCTCAAATGCGGAATTGTAATGTATCTTGCCTGCTGCAGTCTGGAAGCACCGTCCAGAACAGCTGCTTCATAATAATCATTGGAAATTCCTGAAATTGTTGCCAGGAATAAAACCGTCTGATATCCCACACTCTTCCAGGCATTAATAAATATCAGAAGCGGCGGCCAGATTTCCGTTCTTTTGTACCAGTCAATCAACCCCTTGTTTCCAATCATCTGTAATATCTGATTCACAAATCCATTATCACGATCCAGAAATGCCATCACCAGAATCGCTACCACTGCCCAGGACAAAAAGTACGGCATAATAAATACTGTCTGCAGTGTTTTTGCCATAAACTTTACTCTCAGTTCATTCAGCAGCAATGCCAGTGCCACAGATAAAACAAGATTCAATGCGATAAACACTACATTATACAAAATCGTATTTCTGGTGATTCTCCAGGCATCCGATGTTGTAAACAGGTACTCAAAATTCTTCAGCCCCACGAATTCCGAGCCCCATATTCCTTTTTGAACGTTATATTTCTTGAAGGAAAGTATCAGACCACCCATCGGAAGATAACAGAACATAATCAGCCAGATCACCGTTGGTAAAGCCATCAGATAAAGAGGAATATCTTTTTTGCAGAACCATTGCCTTTTCTTTCTTTTCTCTTTCATTCATCTTCTCCCCTTTCCTATGTCAATTTTATTATATGTGACTGTGTTTTACAAAAAAAGGGGATATTTTCTCAAATAAATGTTCAATAATTTCAGAACTATTTATCTTCAGATTGCTAAAATTTTCAAAAATTGCTAATATATAAATAGATTGTTCTGTACATATACGGAATTTTTTTAGAAAGGTAAAATTGTGAAATGCGAGTATTATTAGTCGATGATGAAGAATTTTCTCTGACAGAACTCCGGTATTCCATTGACTGGGAAAGATATGGTTTTACTGAGATTGTTACAACTACAGATCCACAGCAGGCATTGGACTTCCTGATAAACCTGAACTTTGATGCTGCGTTTCTGGACATCCGTATGCCCGGAATCACTGGTCTGGAACTGCTTGCAAAAGCAAGGGAACACCAGGTTCGCACCTGTTTTGTCATCGTTTCCGGTTACTCTGATTTTTCTTATGCCAGAGAAAGTATGCGCCTGAATGCGCTCGACTACTGCCTGAAGCCTCTGGATCCGGATGAAGTAACCCCTGTAATGGAAAAACTCACACAGAAAATCTACCAGCAGCATCTCCTGTCTGATCCAAAATATACAGCTTCTCTGATCTCTGATGCGTCTTTGTGCGATGCATATCTGTCAGATATTTTTCACAGCCGGCCACTTCCTGACAGCCTGACTTTGCTGCTGATCCGGTCTTCTGATTTCAGAGAATTAATTCGCCATACCGCTTCTGTTCTCCCCACTCCCCATGTTTTGTTTCCGGGTTCAGAAAAGGTATTCCTCTTCTGGGAGACTCATATTTCGGAAGACCGGCTCCAAATATTTTTTTCTTCCTGTCAGTTTTCCGACCTTATGATCGCAATGTACAGTTCCTGTTCCGTTTCCGGATTTCAGGCCGCATTGAAACGCCTTCAGAAAGAATATGACAATAGACTCAGCAGGAAAGAGGATGGATTTTTTATACTTTCCTCTGCCAACAAAGAAATGTCACAATACTTTGCAGATATCCTACATTACGTAGATACACATTACAGCGAAAAAATAAGCCTGCAGGAATTATCCGACAAATTCAGCATTAATTACACTTACTTAAGCCAGCTTTTCAAGAAAATTTCCGGAAAATCTTTTTCCGATTATCTCACAGAAATCCGTCTGGTTCATGCCTGCCGACTTCTCACCGATACAGAAACCAATATCACTCTGATTTCAGAATGTGTGGGGTTTCACGATTATCGCTATTTCTGCAGTTCTTTTAAAAATGCCTACGGAATGTCGCCGCGGCAATACCGGGCTGCTACCCGCAGCCAGCCATAAAGGTACTGACAGAATACCCATATCCATATAATGAAAAACGACACAGCAACTTTATAAATTATACAGACAGGATACTACTATGAAAATTTCCAGAAAACATTCTCTTGTCCGGCAGATCTACCTGCTTTTTTCCATTACCATACTGGTCACACTGGCAAGTGCTTTGCTGTTTTATACAGTTTCCTTTCGCTCTCTGCGGAACAAAGAATCTGAATATACACAAAATGTTCTTGACCATATCTCGCAGAGCACACAAACAATTGCGGCATCTGCGCGCCTGATGCTGAATACGGTTGCTGCATCTCCGGATGCACTTTATCTCCTGAAAGAGAACCAGAATAATGCAAAATTTTCTTATAAGCAATCTCTTAACAGGCTGACGACCGAAATGGTAAAAAGCAATTCCAGTATTGTAAATATACTGCTTCTGGATACACAGCAGAACGTATACAGCTTTAACGGTTACGACTACTCCCTTGTCAACCGCTTGAATCATCTGTATGGAATATACTCCCCGACAGCATATACGAATGAATTTTCCGGAGAACTGCATCTGCCTGATTCTAACGAACATTATTATTCTCTTATGACTTCTGTATATGATCAGGGAAAACCTGCCACCGATGAAAACAGACTCGGGTTCTGCCTCATTCTCTGTACTGCAGAACCTCTCGCGGAAATCTGCGCCAACCGGTCCACAGCTCCTGATTCCCGGATTATGATTCTGGATGGTAATAATCAGATTCTGGTAAACAGTCTCCCGTCAGATAGTGATCTGGACGAAAAATTTATTCAGATTCTGAAAGATATCCGGACTTCCTTTTCCTGCAAAGTAAATGGTACCTCTTATCTGATGGATCAGGTTCCTGCCATACCGATAACCGGATGGAAAATAGCCAGTATCATACCATACTCCACAATTTCAAAAGATCTGACACTTTTTAACGCTTTCGCGTTTTTATTTATCTTTGTTCTGCTCATGGCATTTTTAATTCTGATCACACATATCAGAAAAAACATTACCCAGCCATTGTCCACGATTTTTCAATTTATGCAGAAGGATCCTTATTATACACTGCATCATCAGCTGGAAATCAGCAGTCCTCAGGAAATGCAGACACTGGCGCAGAACATCAATCATATGCTCGATCAAATCAACCAGATGAGCCATTCTGTACTGCAGAACCAGGCACGGCTTTACGAAGCGGAGCTTGCAAACAACCGGGCACAGCTGGAAGCCCTGCAAAGTCAGATCAATCCGCATTTTCTTTATAATACATTGAGCACGATCAGGGGATTGACTTATCTGAACAAAAACGAAGAAATACGGACTGCTATTTCGGCACTCTCTTTTATCATGCGCTACAACGTAAAGGGTGAAGATATGGTGCTGATCAAGGATGAGCTTACCTGTATAAAAAATTACCTTAGAATTATCGAAATCCGTTTCCCCGGACGTTTCGAAATTCATCTTCAGGTAGATCCGTGTGTAATGGAATATACCATGCCCCGTTTTCTTCTGCAGCCTCTGGTAGAAAATTCGATTCTGCACGGTCTGGAACCCATGCCCGGAAAGGGGGTTCTTACTCTCTCCGTAAGCCTGACCCCGCAGAAGCTTCTTTATGTGGAATGTACGGATAACGGGGTTGGAATCACCTCCGAAAAACTCGAACACCTGCTTCAGATGCTGGAACAGACAGATTGTAAATCACTTGCAAATACTGTGCACACACATATCGGACTTCTGAATATTCATCTGCGTCTGAAACTTATTTACGGGGATTCCTATGGATTATCCATATCCAGCGAGCCACTGAAGCAGACAACCGTCAGCGCAGCATTTCCATCGGAATACAACAGTCCGGACTACTAATAGTAAAGAAGGGACAGGTTACGCAACTCGAAATTCCTCGAGTCGCGTGACCTGTCCCCTCATTTACTCTGTCACATTAATTTTTCATACTTTTCAATCTCACACTGATGTTCCTTACTGCTTTTATTATAATTAACACCAACCAGTAATATCGTACCGGTATAAGCTTCAATAGATGCATGATCAAACAATTCATTCCATTGCGTCCTTCTTGTTGCTTTTATCAGTTCCTGGCGAATCTCTTCATTGGGAATAAATGCTGTCTCAGTATTCTGGTCATACCCCAGATAACCGAGATGAATCAGATACGTAAGAACATCATCTTTATTTACAAAACTTACGGTATCATTCTGGAAAGATGTCACACCCACTTCTACGGATGAACCGGACAGCATTTCAATGATAGCTTTTTTGAGCCCGTCAAAATCCATCTTAATCAACGGTACGATTGCTTCATACGTGCCCGTTTCAGACCAATAGCTCTTAAATCTTTTCTTGCTCATTACACTTCCATTCTTTCTGCATACTGTTTTTCATCCACCTCTACTCTTCATTACCACGGATCTTCTTCCGAAATTCTCTCATTCTTTTTTGCCGGATAAATCGGTCCATCGCCCGCTTCCTCCACATTTTTCATACCAAAATTCTCCTGTTCCTTCTGCCGGTTTTTGCGATTGTTATACAAATATGTCTGAAACGCATACTTCGTTTCCAACCAGAATGTCCGGAAAGTCAATCCTTTTTCTCTGTCATAACAGGATGGTATAAGCATTGTCAAAAGCAGCGCAATCAGCTCCCAGAGCAAGACTGCACCATAATACAAGACACAGACCCGCTACAAGCCATATCCAGTTTGGTATGGCAAACGGCTGATGAACATACAGCCAGTGAAATGGTATAACGAGAAATCCGCCTACAAATGTACCGATAAAACGATTGATTCCATTATGAAAGCCCTCTTCGAACTGACTTCCTACCCCATATGCAGCTCCTATCAGCGCAAAACATGGATTTCGTCCATCCAGCAGGTGTTTATAAATAAGCGCAGTAATCATTACTGCCAGAGGTGTTCTCCATATACGGGCGGTTAATCTGGGCGATTTAAAATTTTTCATCGGTGTCAGCATCCACTTATCCTCTACTTCTGCCCGGTCAAGCATTTCCTGTGGTCCCACAGTACCTCCTCCTCATTTTTAAATATAATGGGAAAGGGCAGTATCCGGCAATACCAGACATCTGCCCTTCATTCATAGGAGACGAATTATCATATAACCATTATTTGATAAATTTCACTTCCGGATAAATTGCCTGTTTTGCGGCTTCTAATCACTTCCAATATGCTGCTTTTCACAGGTTAGCTTACATTAAGAAAACCGATGGTAGAGACTGGGATAAGCCACGATAAATACCTTATGTTTCGCGGGTTATACTAGGATCAGTCAATAGCCATCGGTTTATGTTTTATCCAGAGATTCCGGATACTCTGTCAAATATGTTTGCCGCTATAAATGAGTAAATCCCAAATATTGCACAAAATAAAGACACCCACTGAAGAATGATGTATAATTGAAGTACCACCAACAACATACTCACTCAAACAAGGGGGTGTCCGTTGCAAACAGTATACATCATTCTAACAAAATTTACAATTACTTTAAAACTCTAAAACTCGGTCAGTTTTTATCCGACGTATATTTGAACCATTTAATGACTATTATTGTTTCTGTTTTCCTTCGTGGATACAGAGGCAAAACCATTGATTTTGCTCAAGTAAGTCATCACCACAGAACTACCATTTCTCATTTCCTGAATCATGGCAAGTGGAATGACATTGCTCTGCAAGATACATTAAAAAGTAGTGTGATTCAGATTATTTATCAGGAAGCTCAACGTTCCGGACAGCCTATTTTCTGTATTGTGGATGATACAATCGCTTCGCATGCAAAACCCTCGTCACAGGCTTTGCATCCCATCGAAGCTGCGTATTTCCATCAGTCTCATTTAAAAAGGCGTCAGGATTATGGGCATCAGGTCGTATCTGTCATGCTTTCCTGCAATGGGATTGTTTTGAATTATGCCGTTATCCTGTATGATAAATCCAAATCAAAGATTCAGATTGTACAGGAAATTGCAAAGGAACTTCCCATAGCACCAGTAATCTCTTATTTCCTTTGTGACAGCTGGTATACTTCTGCCAAAGTGATGGACAGTTTTATTCAAAAAGGCTACTACACGATTGGTGCATTAAAAACGAACAGGATTATTTATCCATGCGGGATTCGTCAAAAAGCCAGTGAGTTTGCCCTTCATTTAAGAAAATCTGATCCCAAAGTCAACCTCGTGACCGTTGGCGGTAGGGAGTTTTATGTGTATCGCTATGAAGGAGAACTCAATGGCATTCCAAATGCAGCTGTTATTTTCAGCTATCCCCGTGAAGCCTTTGGGGAATCCAAAGCATTAAGGATATTTCTATCTACTAATGTAGGAATGTCCACACAGGAGATCCTAGATACGTACACCAGACGATGGCCGATTGAATTATTTTTCCGCCAGAGCAAAAGTAAGCTTGCATTGGATAAGTATCAGATCCGTTCCAAACAGGGAATTCAGAGATACTGGCTAATCATGTCATTGGCACATTATCTATGCTGCACATGTAAGGGAAGCTATTGTACATTTGAAGAAGGATATTCCCATTTACAAAAGCAGATAAAAGAGGAATAGCTTGGGAATCTGCATCAATTCATTAAAAATGGTGCCACACTTGAGGAAGTTTTAGAATTAGTAGGGTAACTTTGTGCATTTTTCGATATTTGCTCATTTATAGGTATCAACCCTTTACACCGCCGGCAGCAACGCCGCCTACAATATTTCTGGACAGTAACAGATAAACAATCACAACCGGTAAGATGGAGAACAGGATCATCACATACACCTGGCCCATATCAAACTTCAGGAAGTCTGCTGCACGAAGCTGTGCGATCAAAATCGGCAATGTTTTTTTATCATCACTGTGAAGTACCAATGCCGGAATAAAGTAATTGTTCCAGCTGGTTACAAAGGCAAAAATCATCTGTACAGAAATCGCAGGTTTCATAAGCGGAAGCACAATCTTATTAAAGGTATGGAATTCTCCGGATCCGTCGATTCTGGCCGCCTCCACAAGAGAGATGGGAAGGTTACTTTCCATATACTGTATAATATAGTAGAAAGTAATGGGGGCCGCGATTGTCGTAGCAATCAGCGGAATAAAAGAATCCTCCAGCTTCATCCTGGAAACCAGCTGTACGAAACCAAGTGCGGTAACCTGAGTCGGGATCATCATAACCATCAGGATAAAGGTGAAAATCGGTTTTTTCAACCTGAAATTATATGCGTGAATGGCGTATGCAGTCATGGTGGAGAAATAAACACTCAGTACTGCACTGCACGCGGCAACAATCAGGCTGTTGATCAAACCGCTAAATATCGGAAGAGTACCTTTCAGAAGGTTCTTCCAGTTCGTCCAAAGATATTTGCTTGGAATCGGTGTGAAGCCTTTGGACATTTCACCGTTGGATCTTGTTGCATTAATAATCAAAACATAAAACCAGAAGAGGCACAGGACAACCATAAAAATCAATACTACATATGCAATGGTTCTTCTTGTCTTAATGCCAACGCCTTTTTGTTTTTTATTTGGATCTGACATACCACTGCACCTCCTTAATTTTCTTTCTTAGCTGTAAACCTGAAAATCAAAATACTAAGCGCACCGGTGATTAAGAACAGTAATACAGAAAGCGCACCGGCCATACCATAGTTCTTGCTGAACAGATGCTTGTTCAGGAACATAATCAGGGTCATGGTAGATCTCATTGGATCTCCTGTTCCGTTTGTGAGAATCTGCGGTACATCAAACATCTGCAGACCGCCGATGAGAGAAGTTACCATTACATAAATCAAAATCGGTTTCAGAAGAGGCAGTGTAATGCGGAAGAAAATCTGCGTGGAGGTTGCCCCGTCCACTTCTGCCGCTTCAAACAGGGAGGTATCAATACCAAGCATACCTGCCAGCAGAAGGATCGTGGTATTACCAAACCACATCAAAAAGTTCATCAAAGCTACCAGCGTTCTCGCGCTCCACGTATGCGAAAAGAACTTATACGGTGCACTGATCACACCCATGCTCATAAGAATCGAGTTGATCGGACCGCTCTCTGCAAATAAAGTAAAGAACAACATTGCAAATGCGGCAGCCATGATCAGGTTTGGCAGATAGATCACGGTTTTGAAAAAATTGATAAACTTCAGCCGAAGCTGCGGGTCAGAAAACCATGCGCCCAGAAGAAGCGATACAAGAATCTGGGGAACAAATCCCATCACCCACATGATCATGGTATTTTTGAAATATACCAAAAGGTCTCCATTGGAGAGAAGGGCTTTGTAGTTTTCCAATCCTACAAAATTAGGTCCAACCTGGGTAAGACCAGAACGGTAATTTTCAAAAAAACTGTTCCAGATGGTACTGCACAGCGGAATTAACTGAAAGACGATGTACGCAACAGCAAACGGAATCAGAAATATGTAGCCCCATTTGTTGTAGCTTACGGCCTTTTTATTGTTCTTATGTTCCATAAAACAAACACCTCCTGGCTTTTTCCTTTCCATGCAAAGTTCGCAGCAAATCTTTAAACTTCACTTATTGCCCATATGAAATGTAAAAAACTGATGCCACCCCTGCATGAGAACGCAGATACCTGCATCATAAACGCCATACCTGCCTAAGCAGGCATGGCGTGCATTACCGACTTGATATTATCTTGTTGTTATTTATGAAATATCATTATTCAGCAGGTTTACTTAATTCCGGATATTTCTCGATAACTGCAGTGTAGAACTGTTCCAGAGCTTCTTCATAAGTAGCTGCGTTGCCTTCGAAGTAGTTCTTCATAGCGTTCTGGAATTCTTCGTTGCAGCCCTGATCGTATGCGGAAAGGTTGCTTAAGTCGATAGAATCGATTCCGCCAAGGAATTTAGCGATCGGGTTCTGTCCGCCAAGGATAGCATCACCGAATGTATCATCTGTGGAAAGAGCTTCCATAGCGCCTTTGTTGTTTACGAAGTCGCCGTCTGCTTTTGCGATTTCAGTCATAACGTCTGCATCACAGGTAAGTTTCAGCATGATATCTTTTACAAGAGAAGCATTGTCTGTGCCGGCTGCACCACAGATCCATGTACCGCCCCAGAAGAAGCCCTGCGGTCCTTCAGTAGCTGCCCAGCCGCCTGCGTTTGCGATACTTCCTTCGGTATCAGCTGCCATACAGAAGTCAAAGAACCATGCCGGTCCGAAGTAGCAGAATGTCTTGCCTTCCGGATAGAAGCCTTTGCTCCAGTCATCACTCCACAGCTCGTAGGTATTGGTCTCGCCTGCATCTACCATCTGTTTGGAAATTTCAACCCATTTTTCAATATTTTCATCAACATTGATCACACCGTCTTCTACCCATTTGCTTGTTACGTTGTTGGAGAATACACGGTAAGCATCATTTACGGAAGATGTCATGAAGTATCCGGCATCTTTCATTGTCTGTGCTGTAGCAAGGAAGGTATCCCAGTCAGCTACAGATTTCTGTACTTCTGCAGGATCATCCGTTCCTAATACTTCTTTTGCTACGTCACGGTTGTAAACAAGAAGTCCAGGGCAGCCCTGCCAGGAAACACCCTTCAGATTTCCGTTGGAATCTGTAACGATATCCTGTGTATACTGGAACTGCTGTGCAAGATCTTCATCAGTGATTCCCAGATCTGCAACATTCATGGTGTATTCTGTATCTACATACTTCAGAGCGTAGTCAGCTTCAACCAGGAACAGGTCGATCTTGTCATCTGCTGCTGCATCAGCCTGTTTTAACAGGTTCTCATCCAGATTATTCTGGTATGCGTTGTCATCACTTGGGGTGATGTTCCAGACAACTTCTACATCGCCGATTTTTCCATGAGTTCCGTCAACTTCTTCGTATCCCGGATAGTGATCGGTCAGACGGGATTTGAACTCTTCATTCCAGCAGTAAATATTTAAAACTTTTCCTTCTTCTGCCGCTTCCTCTGCGAATACAGGAACTGCGGTCATACCAGCCAGCATGGATGCTGCTAATACAGCACTTAACACTTTTTTCTTCATTTTTGCTACCTCCTGAAATAATTTCAAACTTTTTTCTGTTCTATTTCTAATTACTTATCCCGTAATAGAAATGACTACTTTAATGATTTTACGGATGCGCCTGTAAATAAGGTTCCATCTACGGTAAATTTGTCAATCAGTGCAGTTTTGGGATTTTCGATCAGATCGATGAGCTTCTCTGCCGCAATTCTTCCGAGGGCCTCCGTATCCTGACAAATGGTCGTCAGTTTCGGCTCCAGGATTCTTGCTGCTGTGATTCCATCATATCCTGCAATAGATATATGATCCGGAACCTTCAGACCTCTTTCACGGATCTCATTGAATCCTCCAAACGCTGCATAATCATCCGGGTAAAGAATACAGGTGGGGGGATCTGGCAGATCAAGTAAAACTCCCGTCTCCTCCGCTGCACTGTCCGCATCTCTGTAAGGTGCAGTGCGAATGTATTCCTCCGGTATCTCCAGGCCAAGGCTCTGGGCGGTTCGGTAAAAGCTCGTCAGGCGGGCTCTGGTTACTGAGGAATCCTCTCCGTGGATGTAAGCAATTTTTCTGTGCCCTTTCTCATACAGAAAAGACACCAGTTCTTCCATTCCCTGAACGTTATTGGAAACCACTGAAATTCTTCCATCAAAAACATGGTCAATGGTCACGACCGGTATTTCCGAACGGACAAGTTCCAGAACCTCCTCTGTGTAAAAGTCTACACAGGCGATGACTACTCCGTCCACCCCCCGATATCGGCAGTGTTCATAATAGCTCATCTTCTGTCCGGATACTTTTCCGTTTGTAAAGGTGATGTCGTACCCCCTTTCCTGTGCCGTCTTCCGAAAGCTTTCCAACACATGATTGAAATAATCATGGGTAAGACCGCTTCTGGCTTCGTCAACGAATAACACTCCCAGATTGTAACTCCTTTTGGTCTTTAATGCTCTGGCTGAAGAGTTTGGAAGATATCCCATTTCAGATGCAGTCTTTAATATATAGTTTTTTGTCTCTGTTCCAATGTCAGAGTAACCATTCATCGCCTTGCTGACGGTGGCTACGGAGACATTGCATCTTCTTGCGACCTCTTTCATTGAAACCATAGGTGTGTGCCTCAATCATTCTTTCGTTTCGCTAAATCGTTTTCGTAATTATATTTTATATCTTTTTTCACAAAACTTCAAGCATTTCTTTTGATTTTTTATATATTTTGAACATTTTAGTTTTATTGCACAAAATACCATTGTATTTATCTACGTGCAAAAGGCGTTTTTTCATAAAACGCGCCATTTTTTACGAAATTTTTCGTTCTCGAAACATTTCTATATTAGCGAAAGGCTTTTCGCAGTCTTCAGCTCTCCCGCCTTTTTCCATTCCAGGTGTTTCGTATTTTCCTTTTTACCGAAATATATAGAAAAAGTGTTGATTTTAGGTGTTTTATCCGCTATACTGAGGGCGTATGGGAGATTTTATTTTCATTACATAAAAAGTTTCTTACCACATGGCAGGTTGTTTCCTGCAGGAACAAGTGATGAAGTAAGCTTGTTTATTTCTTAACTTACTCGTTTTCGTAAATAATCTTTCTTTTTCTAAATCGTTTCGTATTATTTTCAAAATATCAATATTATACTGATAATTTTTTTAGACTCACTTATCCGTTAAAGGAGGATTATTATGAATTTTGGTTATTTTGATGACGCTGCAAAAGAATATGTCATTACCACGCCTGACACTCCGCTGCCATGGATCAACTACCTGGGCTCTCAGGATTTCTTCTCTCTGATTTCCAACACCAGCGGCGGTTACAGCTTCTATAAAGATGCGAAGCTTCTTCGAATCACCCGTTACCGCTACAATTCCATTCCGCTGGATTCTAACGGCAAGTATTATTACATCCATGACGGAAATGAAATCTGGAATCCGGCAACCATGCCTTCCCAGACTCCTCTGGACGCATACGAGTGCCGTCACGGAATGGGATACAGCAAATTCCACGGAGCAAAGAACGGACTGGAGGCAGATGTGCTGGCTTTCGTGCCGGTAGATGCCGCCTGCGAAATTAATAAAGTCACACTGAAGAACACTTCCTCCGGGACCAAAACCTTCTCTCTTTTTTCCTATGTAGAGTTCTGTCTCTGGAATGCTGTGGACGATATGACAAACTTCCAGCGAAACTTAAGCATCGGTGAAGTAGAGATTGAGGGAAGCACCATTTATCATAAGACCGAATACAGAGAACGCCGCAACCACTACAGCTTCTTTACCGTAAACGCAGACATTGACGGCTTCGACACCAGCCGCGACGCTTTCCTGGGCGCCGGCAAGAGCAATGCTTTTCCGGAAGCCGTAAAAGAAAACAAGGCAAGAAACTCTGTTGCCAGCGGATGGTATCCCATCGCCAGCCACCAAATCAATGTGACCTTAGCTGCAGGTGAAGAAAAAGAGCTGATCTTCGTTCTGGGTTACTGTGAAAACCCGGACGACCAGAAATGGGAAGCCCCAAATGTAATCAACAAAGCGCCGGCTCACGAAATGATCGCCCGTTTCCAGACAAGCGAACAGGTAGCCGATGCTTTTGCAAAACTGAACCAGTACTGGGACGAACTTCTCTCCCGCTTCCATGTAGAGAGCAATGACCCTCATGTAAACCGTATGGCAAACATCTGGAACCAGTACCAGTGTATGGTAACCTTCAATCTTTCCCGTTCCGCTTCCTATTATGAATCCGGAACCGGACGCGGCATGGGCTTCCGTGATTCCTGCCAGGATCTTCTGGGCTTCGTGCATCTGATTCCGGATCGTGCAAGAGAGCGTATCCTGGATATCGCAGCCACCCAGTTTGAAGATGGAAGCGCATATCATCAGTATCAGCCTCTTACCAAAAAAGGCAACCTGGATATCGGAAGCGGATTTAACGATGACCCGCTGTGGCTGATAGCCGCTGTCTCCGCATATTTAAAAGAAACGGGAGATTTCTCCATTCTGGATGAGATGGTTCCTTTCGACAACCAGGAGGATAAAGCACAGCCGCTGTACGAGCATTTAAACCGCTCCTTCACTTATATCAATACCCATTTAGGTCCGCACAAGCTCCCTCTGATCGGACGTGCTGACTGGAACGACTGCCTGAACTTAAACTGCTTCTCCAAAGAGCCGGGCGAATCCTTCCAGACCACCGGCCCATCCGAAGGACCGGTTGCAGAATCTGTATTTATTGCAGGTATGTTTGTAAAATATGGAAAAGAATTTGCAGAAATCAGCCGTATCCACGGCAACGCAGACAAAGCAGCCGAAGCTGAAAAAGCCGTTGACGAAATGTATCAGACTGTTCTGGATGCCGGCTGGGATGGAGAATGGTTTCTCCGCGCATACGACGCAGAGTCCCGGAAGGTAGGTTCCCACGAATGTGAAGAAGGCAAGATTTTTATCGAACCACAGGGCTTCTGTGTAATCGCAGGCATCGGTGTAAAAGAAGGGCTTGCAGAAAAGGCACTGGATTCTGTCAAAAAATATCTGGATACAAAATACGGCATCATGATCCTGCAGCCTGCTTATACCAGGTATTATCTGAACCTTGGTGAGATTTCTTCCTACCCGCCGGGATACAAAGAAAACGCTGGTATTTTCTGCCACAACAATCCCTGGGTTTCCATCGCAGAAACCGTTATCGGCCGTGGAAACCGTGCCTTTGAGATTTACAAAAAGACCTGTCCGTCCTACATCGAAAACATCAGTGAGATTCACCGCACCGAGCCATATGTTTACTCACAGATGATCGCCGGTGCAGATGCCGTGTTCCACGGCGAAGCGAAAAACAGCTGGCTGACCGGAACCGCTGCATGGACGTTCTGGAATCTTTCTCAGGCTATTTTGGGTGTGCAGCCATCCTACCAGGGACTCTGCATCGATCCATGTATTCCGGAAGGCTTCGGTGACTTCTCTCTTACAAGACAGTACCGCGGAGCTACTTACCATGTGGATGTAAAGAACCCGGACAATGTACAAAAAGGTGTAAAGAAGATCGTCGTAGACGGCAAAGAATACGAAGGCTGCTGCATTCCAGCAGAAGAAGGCAAGACGGAATATCATGTAACTGTTTATATGGGATAAAAATCGACATAATTTTACGGAGCTGTCTCACTAAGCAATTCGTGTGCAGCTCCTTTGTACACATAAAAATGGTGTAAGAAGTATCTAAGATTCTCCTTACACCATTTTTATAATGTGAGCCAGAAAACTCCGTCCCTGATGGTGTGCCTTGCAATTTCAGAGTCTGCAAGCTCTCTATCAATTAACAACTGCATTTCTTTACACATGCAATCTCCAACAACCATTCTATGCAATCATGTTATTGATTCCATCCAATTCGTACACTGTAAACGGATCAATATCTATGCAATCAGATTCATCCCATTTACCAGAAATATCCCAGGCAAGAGTTCCATTTATTACCGTACAGGCATTTTTAAATTTCTCAATGTCTCTCAACGGCGCAAAAATTGTACATAACATTTTCAATAATTCTTTTCTCTCTTCTACAGTAAACCGCTTACGAAGAATATAAAATAAATTTGAAACTGAATGAGCAGCAATACAGCCATCCATTTTGTTTTCTGCACACGCATTGAATATTTTTTCTGCACTTATATAAAAAGGCGTCCGCTTTTGTATATAATCAATCAAAACATTAGTATCAATTAATACCAGCATAGCGCTCCTCTCTTGACTCTGCTAATTCTTTTTTATAATCAAAATCTTCCGGCAATCTTCCCCTATATTTCTGTATTTCTCTCAAAGCTGCCATTTTATCACTATGCTTCGGTTTATTTCCCAACCCTTCTAATCCTTCCATGATTTTTATTAAAAAAACAACCTTCTCATCCGGAAGTTTTTTTAGCATTTCAACCGCCTGCTCTTTTAACATCGTCATATGACTCACTCCTCTATATTTCATCGTCATCTATAACATCTGCTCTAATAATATTATACATTTCTTTATTCTGTAAAACAATTAACTTTTCATAAAAATATGTACATTAATATTTCCACATTCCCCTTTTCTGCATATGCTGGTAGAATGAAAGCACATTTCCCCATTTACCTAAAACAACTCTGTTATCCGTTTGTTTTTGCTTCTTTATATCGTTCTTTCCCCCACCAGTTGGGCATCAATTCTTTTAATGTAACAACCTCTCTTTTTTCGTAATCAACCAGGATTTCCATATCTTCATTCTCTTCGTTTAATTGGTAGAAAAATTCTCGGCAGGCCCCACAAGGCATACCACTGCCACCTCCATATGGTGCCTTATCCCGAAATGCAATCAAACGCTTAATTTTTGTTTGTCCACTATTGACATACATATTCAATGCCGCTACCCGCTCTGCACAAAGATTCATAACGCCGCCGCAGCTTTCCATACAAAATCCCACATATATTTCACCATTTTCCGCTTCTAACGCACAAACCACATTATGACCATAAACAAAAGGAGATATCTCTTCCGGGTGATATTGTACTTTCGCCTTTTCATATAGTCTTTCCCAAATATCCATGATCCATTTCCTCCATAACTTTACATCCATCAAATACAATTTCGTCTGTACATATTGTAACATAACACAAAAAAAACGGGCATCTTCTCATCGAAGATACCCGTTCTCTTTAGCAGGGCTACAAGGATTCGAACCTTGAACTGACGGAGTCAGAGTCCGTTGCCTTACCGTTTGGCGATAGCCCTATATGTTTTTATTCTCTCTTGCGAGTTCTGCTCGCTCAAGACAAGTGGTATTATATAACATATAAAATGAAAATGCAAGCCCTTTTTTTAAATTTTTTTATTTTTTTCGATTTTTAAATATTCTCTCCCATCTGCCCCTTTCCTATGATAAAATAGGTTCATTATATTTTGCGTAAAAAAGAGGAATCTACAATGAAACATAAAACTTTCGTAACTCTGCCTGTCACAGAATCCTGCAGGCAGAAAATGCTGGAAATGAACGACTCCTTTGATTTCTGTTTCACTTCCGCATCTGAAATCACTGAGGAAGACCTGCAGGCTGCAGAAATCATCATCGGCAATCTTCCCTGCGATACCATTCGAAAAGCCACCTCCCTGAAATGGCTTCAGCTGAATTCCGCCGGTTTTGCGGAATACCTGGAGAGCGGTATACTCCCGGACGGCTGCATACTCACCAATGCTGCCGGAGCATATGGTCCTGCAGTATCGGAACACATGCTTGCCATGATATTTGCCATGAGCAAAAAACTCCATCTATACCGCGACAGCCAGAACCGGCAATGCTGGGAAGATCACGGAACCGTCCGTCCTCTTCACGGCCAGACTGCACTGATCATCGGCATGGGAGACATCGGCTCCAAAATTGCACAGGTACTCCATGCCCTTGGAAATCATGTCATCGGCATCAAACGAAATATCCATAATTGTCCGGATTATGCAGACAGATTGTACACCATGGAGCAGCTGAATGAGGTCCTTCCTCTGGCAGATCTTGTTATCGTCTGCCTTCCGGCTTCTCCGGAAAATTATCATTTTATGGGCGAACATCAATTCCAGCTCATGAAAAATACCGCACTGTTTTTTAATGGAGGACGCGGAAGTCTTGTGGACACGGACGCCCTTCTGAAGGCAGTTCAGGAAAAACAGATTGCAGGCGCAGGACTGGAAGTGATCGAACCCGAACCGCTTCCTTCCGATCATCCGATCTGGAAAGAACCCGATATCCTGCTGACTCCCCACTGTTCCGGAGGATTTCACATGCCGGAAACTCTGGACCGCATCTGCGGAATTGTCCTCCAAAATCTTGCCAATTACAAAGAGGGACTCCCTCTTATCAACCAGTGCAATACTTTTTAACAGATACCAAATATTTTTCGTTCCATTTGTAAAAAGTATGTTATAATAGGGTAAATTTAATGACTATCCATCTGTCCATACAATAACATACATCACCAATCACACAGTGCCCGGACACTGCAGGCAAATAAGGAGAAAACATATGAGAGCAACGAACCTTACTCTGCTCACAGACCTCTATGAGCTCACCATGATGCAGGGCTATTTTAAAAATCACAACAACCAGACCGTAATTTTCGACATGTTCTACCGCAACAATCCATGCGATGGCGGATTCGCGATCTCAGCAGGACTGGAGCAGATGATTGAATATATTGAGAATCTCCGTTTCACAGAAGAGGATATTGAATACCTGAGAAGCCTTCATATTTTTGAAGAAGATTTTCTGGAATACTTAAGCGATTTTCATTTTACCGGCGACATTTACGCCATCCCGGAAGGCACTGTCATCTTCCCGCGTGAACCACTTGTCAAAGTTGTCGCTCCCATTATGGAAGCACAGCTTGTGGAAACAGCCATTCTCAATATTATCAACCACCAGAGCCTGATTGCCACCAAAGCAGCGCGCGTCTGCTACGCAGCCAAGGGAGACGGCGTTATGGAATTTGGTCTCCGACGTGCCCAGGGACCGGATGCAGGTATTTTCGGCGCACGTGCGGCAGTTATCGGCGGATGTGCCGGAACTTCCAATGTCCTTACCGGACAGATGTTTGACGTACCCGTCCTCGGAACCCATGCACACAGCTGGATTATGAGTTTCCCGGACGAATATACTGCATTCAAGACCTATGCAAGATTATATCCCAATTCCTGTACGCTCCTGGTAGACACCTATGATGTCCTGAAATCCGGTGTTCCCAACGCCATCCGTGTATTTGAGGAAATGAGAGAAGAAGGTATTCCGCTCACGCATTACGGCATCCGTATCGACAGCGGTGACCTTGCTTATCTTTCCAAAGAAGCCTACAAAATGCTGTCCGCAGCCGGTTTTGACGATGCCACCATTTCCGCTTCCAGCGATCTGGACGAATATCTCATTGAGAGCCTGAAGGCCCAGAATGCCAAGATCAATTCCTGGGGTGTCGGAACCAACCTGATCACCAGCAAGGATAATCCTGCATTTGGCGGTGTTTACAAACTTGCCGCTGTAAAAGACGAAGCTACCGGCACCTTCATTCCGAAAATCAAATTATCCGAGAACACCGAAAAAGTCACCAATCCGGGAGATAAGACCGTATACCGTATTTATGGCAAATCCACCGGCAAAATCAAAGCCGACCTGATCTGTCTCAAAGATGAAGTATTTAATCCGGAAGAAACCATGATCATCTTTGACCCGGTAGACACATGGAAAAAGACCAAAGTCCTTGGCGGTACCTACGAACTGAAAGAACTTCTTGTTCCGGTGATCAAAGGAGGCAAACGTGTATACACTTCTCCGTCTGTCATGGAGCTCCGTGCCTTCTGCCAGCAGGAACAGAATACACTCTGGGATGAGTCCCGCCGTTTTGTAAATCCACAGAAAGTATATGTAGACCTTTCCCAGAAGCTCTACGATATCAAAAAAGACCTTCTGGAAGAAATGGGTTCCAAGGCCTTGGACTGATTTCACAGTCATAAACCCTCTTTCCCGTTCATACACATGAATGGAAAAGGGGGTTTTTATTTATGAATCAGATTTATACGCGCCTTATCAATCGTGAACATCCGCTTCCGGAAGACTACATTCCGGACAATCTGGTGGACATCGGCCTTCCTTTTGATGCCCCTCCCCACGACCCCAAACGTCTTCTGGAAGAAAAAACCGCTCTTGCAGCCGCAGAACTGATCAGCCGAAGCCGCCGGGAAGGCCTGAACATCTGCTGTGTGTCCGGATATCGTTCCTATCAGCGTCAGAAAGAACTTTTCACAGCCAGCACTTACGTCGCACCGCCCGGTACCAGCGAGCATCAGAGCGGTCTGGCACTGGATGTTTCCTGTCCCGGAGTCCGCATGGAACTGACAGAAGCATTTGCAGAAACTTCGGAAGGTCTGTGGCTCACGCGCCATGCGCCTCTCTACGGTTTTATCCTGCGCTATCCTTCCGGCAAAGAATCCATTACGCAAATTCCATACGAACCCTGGCATTTTCGCTATGTAACAAAGCCCCTGGCCACATATCTCTCACTTACAGGAATGACACTGGAAGAATATCATTTGCTTCAGAAAGAAAACGCCGAATCCGGCTGACAGAGTATATAGATTTACAGTCGTTTTTATGCTATACTGGAAATGATTTTTAAGCAAGACTGCGTACCAAGCTTATCAGAATTTCCGTCTGATCCGACAGATACGCTGTTCAGATAAAGGAGATCAAAGATTATGTCAATGAAAACCAATCATCAGCTTCCACTGCCTGAAGTGCTGAAATCCCAATACCCGTTAAGTGAAGAAATCAAACAGATTAAGGCGGACCGTGACCGTGAGATCCGTGATATTTTTACCGGAAAATCCGACAAATTTGTGATTCTTGTGGGACCATGTTCCGCAGACAATGAAGATTCTGTCTGTGAATATGTCAATCGCCTGAAAGAAGTATCCGACAAAGTATCTGATAAATTAATGATCATTCCCCGTGTCTATACCAATAAGCCGCGTACTACCGGTGATGGTTACAAGGGCATGCTGCATCAGCCTGACCCGGACAAGGCTCCTGATCTGCTTGCAGGTATTATTGCCATCCGCAAAATGCATATCCGTGTTATGCAGGAGACCGGGCTTTCTTCCGCAGATGAAATGCTTTATCCGGAAAACCGCAGCTACCTGGACGATGTTCTCTCCTACGAGGCAGTGGGTGCCAGATCTGTAGAAAACCAGCAGCACCGTCTGACAGCCAGCGGCATGGATATTCCTGTCGGCATGAAGAACCCCACCAGCGGTGACCTGTCTGTTATGCTGAATTCCGTAACAGCAGCCCAGCATGCACATCATTTTATTTATCGCGGCTGTGATGTGGAAACCTCCGGCAATCCTCTGGCACATACCATTTTAAGAGGCGGCGTGAACAAATACGGCCAGACGATTCCCAACTATCACTATGAGGATCTGATCCGTCTTTCCGAACTTTATTCCAAATGGAATCTGGAGAATCCTGCTGTGATCGTGGATGTCAACCACTCCAACTCCGGTAAAAAATACAAAGAGCAGATCCGTATTGTCAGCGAAGTTCTTCACAGCCGCAACTACAATCCGGACCTCAAAAAACTGGTCAAAGGCGTCATGATCGAGAGCTACCTCGTAGAAGGCCGTCAGGACATCTGCCCCAACCATGTTTACGGCCAGTCGATCACAGACCCGTGCCTTGGATGGGAAGATACCGAGCGTCTGATATATGAAATCGCCGAGAAATGCTGAAAAATCATTCAAACACATGCTCAGGCAGTGTATTGTACAATATACAACACACTGCCTGAGGTTTAAACTGCACACCTGCATTCGACTTGAATTTACTGCTCCATCTGCCGTCCAAGGAACCCGGCCGCCGTCTGCACCAGCATTTTCTCCGGAATTCCAAAAACATCTTTCTCACTTTTTCCCATCAGAATCACTGCCCCGATAGCGTCACCTGCACAGATAATCGGCTGGATCACCTGTGCAAAAGAAACCTCTCTCTGTTCCTCCGTCACAGGAATTTTTCCCCGTTCATTCGCATTCAGACATTTTCCCTCTCTGGCTGAAATCACTTCCTCCATTCCCCTGCTGATACCCTTTCCGCTGTACTCCTTACTTCCCTGCCCGGCTGCAGCCACCACCTGATCATGGTCTGTAATACATGCTACCAACCCGGTTGTCTGTGCAAGCGCCTCCGCGTATTCTTTGGCAAAAATACTCAGTTCTCCTATGGGAGAATACTTTTTCAGAATAACCTCCCCTTCCCTGTCCGTAAAAATTTCCAGCGGTGTACCTTCTTTGATTCTGAGAGTCCGGCGGATTTCCTTTGGAATCACCACCCTGCCCAGATCGTCAATTCTCCTCACGATTCCTGTAGCTTTCATATAAAAATTCCTCCATTTACTGTACTTTCCATTGATGGAATTAGTATCTGTAAATGGAGGGATTTTATACTTTTTATTCTGTCATTCTTCTGCAACAGGCTGAGAACTTGACCTGTTCCATCCGCGTCTGCCGGTGTTGGCACCGGTGCTCACACTGAGAATTAGTCAGTAGCGGACATCAACACTGATTTTGTAAAAATCAGCAAACTCTTGCATCAGGACTCTATAGATTTCTTTTGGGTACATTCTTCCTTGCGGGATTCAGAGGTTGCATTCTCTTAGAGTTGCACTTACTCATTACTTTCTCTTATATTGACTTGCGGTCTTTATAAGTGTTCATATTGCAGAACAATAAGTTGATTTTCTTTCCTGAAGCCATACACACTTTCGCGGGTACATTTACCATCCCTACCTTTTGGGTAAGGCCCAGTGTTCGCAGCCCTGCTCGTCTTGCGGACTTACTTCTTATCGGCCATCCCTTCCTTTCGGTTTGAGAGATTCCCGACAGATCAGTACAGCACTTGTTCCTGCTCAACTCGCACCATACTTCCATAAAGCCTGTCCCCTGTTTCCAGGATAGGTACCCGGTCTGTACCACCGATACCAATTCCGCCATACCCTCAGCAGTTGCCCTTGGGCAGAAGGCCTGAATTCTGTTTATGGGTTTTCTGTTAAGCTCGCTTTCCTCAGCACCACCACGAGAAGGTTTTGTTCCTGGTGCCATATCTTTTTCCTGTGTTCCTTGCTTGTGAATATATACTATCACATGATTTCCCTGACAACACGGAAAAAAAGTTGCGAACAATCATAATAAGTCATGAACATACTGCAGACTCTTTCCATTATTGTTGATTCCCCCGATTCATGTTATGATACCAAAAACAGAATAAATAAACAAAGCGAGGATTTTTCCCATGCAGATGAATCTTTATATTTCCGGTATTCTCTATGCCCGGCTGGACCTTTATGAATCTCTGGTCTACATAGAGCTTCTGGATCCTTATACCGGTCTTCTGAAGCCGTCAGAACCTCTGACAGACCAGATAACGGCACAGCTCTATACTTTATCACGAATCTCTTTCCAGGGCCTTGCAGAGCGTCTGAGAAACGCACAGACCATTTTGGATGCTAATCCGGCAGTTTCTGAATTTACCCTTCCGGACGGTGCCATTTACCAGCGAAAAGATGAACATCACTACATCCAGAGGCAGATTAAATTTCCTTTAGACCTGCTGACTGACAACGGACGGATCATCGGCGCCCGGACACCAAATCGGGATTCCACATCACTTCTTATTTCGGAAGGCTATGAATCCCTTACACTGCTCCCTCAGTGGAATGCTCTGTACCCAAATACACCTTATGCCCTTGCTCCCGTACAGACGTGCCGGATTCCCATGAGAGACGGCACAAAACTCGCTGCTGATCTGTGGCTGCCGCAGGGAATCACAGAACCTCTCCCCTGTGTTCTGGTACGCACACCTTATGGCCGCCAGGACAGTGCTCCTGCCTATTACCGTTTTGTCCAGCGCGGTTATGCAGTAGTGATCCAGGATGTCCGTGGGCGAAATGACAGCGAAGGAGAATGGATTCCGGATCATTTTGAAACGGAAGACGGCAGCGACACCATTGACTGGATTGCCGCGCAGAACTGGTGCAGCGGTTCTGTTGGAATGATCGGAGGAAGCTATCTCGGCTATGTCCAGTGGGCTGCTGCCGCTTCCGAAAATCCCCACCTCAAAGCACTCATCAGTGAAGTAACTGCCGGAAGTGCCTTTGTGGATATGCCCCGCCATGGCGGTACTTTTTCCAGCGGTACCCTGGCATGGGCTTTTGCTGTCAGCCAGAAAAAAATGAACGACTCTCTGATGGTCCGGGATGACTGGGATCAGATTCTGGCACACCGTCCGCTGGAAGAAATATGTGAAAAAGCGCTTGGCTATCCGGTTCCTTTCTGGACAGAATGGCTATCTCACCCCTGTGATGATGCTTTCTGGCAAAAAGGGAACTGGTATGACCGTTCCGTCAAAAGGGGCGGAATCCATGTTCCTGCACTGATCATGTCCGGCTGGTTTGACGATAATGGCATGGGTACCACCCAGGCACTTGATCTGACCAGTGATTATCCTTCCGGAACACGCAAAGTCATTCTTGGACCCTGGATGCACAGCGGAAACGCCAATTATGATCTTCATGGCATCCCCATGGGACAGAATGCCATCCGATATGATCTGGATCTTCAATTCTTCCGCTGGTTTGAATACTGGCTGAAGGGACGCGAAACAGGCATTACAGAAACTGCTCCTGTAGAATATTTCACCATCGGGGAAGACAAATGGAAAACAGCCGGGAACTGGCCTCCGGAAAATTCCGAAGAATATTCTCTTTATCCGGGCGGTTCACAGGCAAATACCAGTAACGGAAACGGAATCCTTCTGGAAAGTCCGGGACAGTATGGTTCTGACAGCTTCCTCTATGATCCGGAAAATCCTGCAACCCACATCATTGACATGAGCGAAAATGAAATTGAAGTACCGGAAGACTATACGGAACAGGAGCTTCGCCCTGATTACCTCTGCTATACGACGCCGCCCCTGGAACAGCCTCTCACCATTACCGGAGATGCTTATGCTGAACTTTATCTGTCCAGCGATGCTCCGGACACAGACCTGATGGTCCGTCTTACAAAGGTTACCCCTGATGGCCGTTCCATTAAACTGGCCGACGGAATGCTGGATGTAAAATTCCGCAATGGTTTTGACCGGGAAATTTTCCTGGAACCGGGTAAAGTAGAAAAAGTACTCATCCGTACTACAAAAATATCCGCATGTTTCGCCCCGGGTGAGCGTCTGCGCCTGACCATTACCTCCAGTGCAGTAAACTTTGCCTTCCCGAACAGCAACACAAAAGACGGATACAACAGTGCCGTGACAAGAACCGCAAACAATACCATCCACCACGGAACACCCTATCCTTCCCGAATCATTCTCCGGAAAGAGATTAATGCATAATTCTGTAATAAAAAAATTACACAAAAAACAAAATCAGAATAAGAAAACAAATAGAAAAATCCGCTCTTTATCAAAGTTTTCAGCTTTGTAAAGAGCGGATTCTTCCACCACATCAGCTCATAAATAATCACATCTTAACTTGCTTATTTCTCGTAATAATCACGAAAACAAGCTCTAATATTTAAGCATGCCATGCCAGTCTTCTGCTGGAAGAATGATGCTCTCCAGTCATCCAGTCCACATCATTGGTAATCCAGTCCATGATTTCCAACTGGCGCGTTTCCCATGCGATTGTTGTCTGTCTGTCCTCTTCGGTCTCTTCTTTTTCCATAGTAGTGTCGATCTCATCATATCCAAAAATATATCCACCTGCACTCCAGATACTGAAGTTGCTGTCCGGACCCGGATCTACCGTATCACCGCGCTGTTCGATCAGACCGTCATGTCTGCGTTTATACTCCTCTTCACAGCCCGGTTTTAATTTTGTCATAAACATTCTGTGTCGAATCAGTTCTTTATTTTCTCTCACAATGCCAAAATTATGATACATCAGACGCATATCCTCTCCCGGCGTGGAAATCCATGTAAAAGTATCTTCCATTTTTTTCACCAGGGCATCTTTCACTGCTGTCTCTTCTTCTGACAATACCGCACCGTCCGCATTTTCATAATAACCAAAAATCAGGCTGTCCGTATTCCATACGCTGAAATTGTGAATTCCGTTCCTGTCCAGAAAAGCAGTCAGCTCCTGCCAGATTTCTCCCAGCTTCTGGCGGTATGCATTCATCTGTCCCTTTTTCACTTCCATTGCAAACCCATGACGTTCCATAATCATTCCTCCTGTTTCATTCCGTATTTTATTCCATATTTCACGCCGAAAGTTTCATATGTCCATTCGTTTCTTTTTACATTTTACTATAATCCAACCCGATCATTCAAGTATACGATAACCATGATAAAAATAAAATCTCATACCAAAAACAAAAAAGCTCTTGCATTTTCGAATCTTTGTGATATAGTAATCATATATTTTATATGTAGTTTTCAATACTATATCAAGAAGTTTTAGTATTTTTTATCGTTCAGGAGGCGATTCACATGAAATTCAAATTAAAAGACCCCGGAAGCGCTATTACCCACGGAATTGCAATGCTGCTCGCAATTGCAGGTGCAATGCCGCTCCTGTTCAAAGCAGCAAGAGGTACCGATACTCTTCACATTACCGCTTTAAGTATTTTTATACTGACTATGATCCTGCTTTATGCAGCAAGCACCATATATCATTCCATTGACTCTACAGAGAAAGTCAACCGCAGACTCCGAAAAATGGATCACATGATGATCTTCATTATGATTGCCGGAAGCTATACTCCGATTTGTCTCATTGCACTGCATAATCGAACCGGTTATATCCTCTGCGCTCTTGTATGGGCTATTGCAATCCTCGGAATCGTTTTGAAAGGTTTCTGGATCGGCTGTCCCAAATGGGTTTCTTCCATTCTGTATATCGGAATGGGCTGGCTGTGCGTACTGGCATTTGTCCCGATTTTTCATTCTCTGCCGAGAGCCGGTTTTGGCTGGCTTCTCGCCGGAGGAATCATTTACACCATCGGCGGAATTATCTATGCACTGAAAGTTCCTATTTTCAATGCACGTCATAAGAACTTCGGTTCCCATGAGATTTTCCATGTTTTTGTGATGCTTGGAAGTCTCTGTCACTTCATTGTTATGTACTTTTTTGTAGCACCTATGCCGGTATAACATACCGGCATAGAGCATATTTAAAAATTATTTTTCCATAACTTGTAACGCAATTTATGAAAGAATGTCCCAAACTTCAAAAATCAATCAGTTTTTTCTTTTCCTCTCTCGTAAGCTGTTTGATTCTGTATTCTCTCTGCATTGCTTCTTCTTTCGTTGCAAATCCTTCATAATAAACCAGTTCCACAGGCCTTCTGGTCTTTGTATATCTGGCACCGTTACGCCCCTCATTGTGGGCTTTCAGCCGCTTCTGCAGACAGTTTGTCCACCCTGTGTACAACGTCCCATCCGCACACCTTACCATATACGTATAATTCATTTCTTCACTCCATCAACATACTGCAGATTATGTAAAGGACAACCGCCGCCGGAATCCAGCCAGAACCTTCCCTGTTTTTTATCCCGGAGCGTGTTTGAAAATTCAAATTTCCTGTGATAAGAAAAAATCCTGCCCGGAAATCTTTTTATATTACAGGAAAATACGAAACAATTTCCTGTAATACCAAATAAGACGACAGCTGTCCATTCTCTATAAAAAGCAGCCGGCCGATCAGGTATCTTATCATCAAAACCAAAAGCAGGTAGGAGAAATACCGGCTGCGAATGCTTTCCCACCTGCTTTTATTATACGTTCTTTTTATTTTTTTGTGAATCATAACATTATGACCAGTTATTCATTTTCCTATGTGCCAGAGCGTGTTTGAAAAATGCTCAGGAAAGATAAAACTTTTCAAACCGGCGAATTCTTCTGCACTCTGCTGGATTCCTTTTCTACGATCTCATATCCAAGCTTCATCTCTTTTACCGCCAGGGTTTTTCCTGAAAGAATATCCAGCAGCATTCCAACCGCCAGTTCCCCGCTTTTTTCGTAATAATAATGTACCGTTGTCAAAGTCGGCGTTGTCACTCTGCCAAGATCCGAATCCCCGTGACCGGTAACCAGAATCTGTCCCGGAATCTCTTTCTTCTGCTCTTTCAGATACCGCATCGCTCCGATGGCAATCTCATCAGTCGCACAGACAATCCCGTCCAGCTCAGAATACTTTTCCATAAGTTCCTTCGCCTTTTCATATCCGGAATCGATTGTAAAGTCTGCGATTACCACATAATTTCTGCAATTACTGAAACCGTTGTCTGTAACTGCATTGCAAAAGCCCTCGTAACGTTCCGTTCCAACTGCTTTGTCCTTAGCAGTAACTCCCAGATACCCCAATCTGCGGCAGCCACGTTCCAGCAAAAGCTTCGTCATATTGTACATGGCATGATAGTCATCATGATAGACACAATAATATCCGGAAAGCTCCTGTCCCAGAATCACGATCGGGACATTCAGTCCTTTCAGTACCTTCCTGTGTCTGGCTGTAAAAATTGTAGCAATCAAAATAATTCCGTCTACCTGTTTTTCATCAAACGCAGACAGATACTCCAGTTCTTTTTCCGGATTATTCTGTGTGTCCGCAATCAGCAGCTGATAACCACTTTCATTGAGCACATTCAATATTCCGGCTACCATACATCCAATTGACGCAGAATCAATCTTCGGAAGAATCACTCCGATCATTTTTGTTTTTTTCGTCCGAAGAGTCTGCGCCTGTACAGAAGGCCGATAACCTGTTTCCTCCACAACCTTGCGGATTGCCTCTTTCTTTTCCTCAGATATGTACCCATTATTAAAATACCGGGAAACAGCCGCACTGGAAACACCCGCTAATTTTGCAATTTCTCCAATATTCATATTTTCTCTCCTAAAAAACATGTTTCTTTCATTCCGGTATATCTATTTGTTATTCCTATTTATTTCATATGAAACCGATTACACTTTGTATTTTTATTATATCTCGATTCTGTAGAAAAGTAAATTATCAATCATATTATTTTTTTCTGTTTTTTAATTTGAATATTTGTAATCGTTTTCATTTAGTTAAGATTTTCTGTTCTATAATTCTTTATTAGACACACAACTTTCTGACCTTTCCAAACATGCCAACAGGAGACAGCTCTTTTCTGCTGTCTCCTGTATTTTTACGGCAGATACAAAATCGGATCGATTGGTTCTCCATTACGGTTCATGGCAAAATAAAGATTGCTTCCCTCTGTGCTGTAATATTTGGTCGGTGCATTAATATATCCGATAATCGTCCCTTTTTCCACAGTATCACCTGCTGAAACAGTCAGATCCGTCAGCTGTCCGTAAATTGCCTGGTAACCGTTTCCCAGTTCCATCGTCACAGTTGTTCCTGTCTCTGCGGTCTCCTCAACTGCAAAAACTTTTCCCGCACATGCCGCCACTACAGGTGCATTCTCCACTGCCTGCACAGCAATTGCCGGATTTAATTTATACTGATCCAATGTAGGAAAATAAGTAGTCTGATCCATACTGTAATCCAGAAGAATATTTCCGTTTACCGGCCATTCTGTCAGAGTATCCTCCGAAAAATCCAATACTGTTTTTACATTTGCTTCTGCTGCCGTTTCCTCTGTCTGTACGGTATTTTCTCCGGAAGCTATTCCATTTGCCGATTCTTCTCCGGAATCTGCTGTTTCAGAAGAAAACTCCTCCATTCCGTCCAGCGTATCATCTTCCCACATCTCAGCCTCTACCAGACTGGTACCCGCATCTTCTGCAGATAATTCCTCTTCTTCTGCCTGAGCCAGCTCATCAGACTCATCGCTTTCCATCACGACTTCCCCGGACGGATTTTCTTCCTTTGAAGATGTCCCCAGCTGAAAAACAGTCAGTCCGATGGCAGCCACTGCAGCCAGCATCACACTGTTGGCTATCACTTTTACGGTTTTACTTTTCATCATATTCTCTTCACCTCTTCTTGAAATCTCTGTTACTATCTATAGGGTGTCCAGAATATGCAAGTCTATTCAATTTTTCTTCCGATTCTTTTCAAAATTCCTGTAATCATTCACGATTCGCTCATTGCAGGTATTAGAGCGTGTTTGAAAATATCCTCATCCATTCACTTTCCGGTGATACAAAAATACCGTTAACTGCTCATATAGCCACATTCCATTGCAGGAAAATAAGCCTCCAGGATTTCCTTCCATGTATTTCCCGCCTTTGCCATTTCATTTCCCCCATACTGTGAAAATCCCAGTCCATGTCCCCGTCCTTTGCACAAAAAACGATATTTTTTTCCAACCTTTTGAATGGTAAAACTGGATGATGACAGCTGCATTCCCTGACGGAAAGCCTCTCCCTCCAGGATATGTCCGTCTGCCAGAAGACTGGTCACATATCCTGTACTGTCCCTTTCGGAAATCTTCAGATTTTCCGGCATCTGTTCCTGTAAAATATATGTACTGTTCAAATAATCCGGTGACTTTTTATCAGCACTGCTGTCCACGGATTTCAAATAAGAATATGTCTCATCATGAAGTACCTCTGTCCCGCTTCTGGTCTGCCCATTACTGATCTCGTGATATGGCACAAGCTTCAGCTCCCCTTCATACAAAAGTACCTGCCCCTTTGTATCCTTTACCGCTTTTTCATAAATTTCATCCGGCAAAACCCGGGTTATCCAGCTTCCGTCATTGTACGAAAAACCCGAGTTTTCCTGAAGGACATCCAGAACTCCTGAAATTTCTTTTTCTGCCCGAAGCTTCCGATAGAGATTAGATCTGGCAATGACCGCCTGACATTTTATTGTTTCCAGTTCATAATCTGATGTAATCTGTTTTGAAACGATTCCCGGCAAAAAAGCCTCCACATCCACAGGTCTGTCCATAAGTCCTGCATCAAGTCCATTGAACAAAATCGTAATCACATAAGGAAACAGCAGAAATATCAGCACACCTGTAAAAAAAGCCGGAATTCTTTTTTTCATACGACATTCCCATATGCGCTTTTTCTTAATATATGGAGAAACCTGTATTTTTATTATCAGATTTGATATTTCCACAAAACTATGCTAGAGTGTGTTTGAAAATTCATTCCCGGAGGAAAAACAATGGCTGCTTTTTTCATCGCCCCTTTTTATGTATTCATAAATATCTATATTGTTCGCTGGATGTTTTTGTGGATGGGTTCCTGCCATTACCTTTTTCAGACACATATTTTCCGAATTGTGTTTGCAGGTGTCTATATTCTGCTCGCCACCTCACTTCTGACAGGATTTCTCATTCAGAAACCGTTATGGCTCCACCGCTTTCTGAAAAACGTGGGAAACTATTTTCTCGGCACCTTCCTGTATATTCTTCTCGTAATCATCACTGTCGATGCGGGACGCCTGATTTTGAAATATCTTTTCCATGTTTCCTGGATTGGTACGCGCATTGCTTTTGTCACCACCGGATTGATCTGTTTTCTTCTTATTCTTTTTCTGAGTGCATATGGAATCATTCATACAACTCAGGTAAAAGTTACCCCTTACGAAGTAACTGTTGACAAAAAAGCCGGCGGAATAAATTCCATGAAAATCGTACTGGCGGCAGACTTACATCTGGGTTACAGCGCCGGTGCCAGACACACAGAACGGCTTGTCAAAAAAATCAATGCCGAACACCCGGATCTCGTCTGCATTGCAGGGGATATCTTTGACAATGAATACGATGCATTTGACCATTCGGAACGTGTAAAAGCGGCTCTTCGTTCCATTGAATCTACCTACGGTGTTTATGCATGCTGGGGGAATCATGATCTGAACGAACCGATTCTGGCCGGTTTTACCTTTGCCAACGATTCTTCTGAACTTGAAGATGAACGCATGAAAGACTTTCTTGATGACTGCGGGATTCATCTCCTGGATGACAGTTCCACTCTCATAGACGGGAAATTTTATCTGGTTGGACGCAAAGATCCTTCCAGATCCAAAAAGCTTCTGGAAACACGAAAAACTCCTGCCCAGCTTACCGAAAAACTGGACAGGAGCAAACCAATCATCTTTATCGATCACCAGCCAAAAGAGCTGGAAGAAATTTCTCAGGCAGGAGCAGATCTTGACCTCTGCGGTCACACACACAATGGACAGATTTTCCCCGGCAGCCTCGCCATCCGCTTTTTCTGGGAAAACTCATGCGGCTATCTGAAAAAAGGAGATATGCACAACATCGTCACTTCCGGTGCAGGCGTCTGGGGACCAAATATGCGCGTTGGTACAGATAGTGAAATTTGCTCCATCACCGTACATTTTTCATCATAATCCTGTCACTCGGCTCTGCCGGTGACAGGGCCGTACATAGAAACAAAGCTTCTTCTGCCCGCCCACATCCGACTCATAAAGCTTCTTCCGCTTTCCCATATCCGACTCATGAAGCATTTTCCTTATTCCCGCATCTGAATCAAATGCAGTGTTTCCATTCCCACACACAATAACCTTATCCCCCGGCACAACAGAAACGCATCCCGGAAGTTTTCTCTGACCCACACAATTACCTGAAAACCAGTTTCCGAAGAATATTCCTCCTTCTCCCGGTAACTTTACTGATTTTCCTCTGTTTTTTCCTGGAATAAGGCTCATCGCAAGACAAATTACTGCACTGATCACCATATGGAAATATTCTTTCAGACACTTCATACAGACCCTCCTTATTACCATGCCTGTCCTGCTCCGGGGCTGCGCATTACCCCTGTTATGCAGGACTGAAATCTACCGCAGATGCAAAAATTCAGACACTCCAGCTTGTCAGATTTTTCACTGCAATAATACTCTATGCAGCCTTTTTTTCCACTAGAACATCGAAAAATATGTGGGATCAGAATTTTGCAGCAATAAAAGCATACGGCCGGATATACTGGATTTTTTTAAAAGTGTCCTCCTCCCTTTCTTTGATATCCTTTTCTCTCCCGATACATTTATCCACATCCCCTTCTCTGATATTTTCAATATATCCCCATTCATCCACATTTTTATCCAGAATCATCGGAGAAAAACCAAATCCCATCCCTTCTTCATATTCTGTCACAAAAGAAGAAGCCATAAACAATCTGCAAAAACTTCTGACTGCTCTGTTATTACTATTTGCATAAAAAAACTTTTCAATTATCTCCATGATTTTTTCAAAGTCTTCTTTTATAAACAACGCTGCAGCCTTCCGCTCTGTTCCCCAACGTATTACATAAACAGGTTCATCCTTTTTCAAAGGCAGTTCCAGATAAACATCATACTCATCCGAATCTTCCGACATTTTTTTCTTTACTTTTATCCCCTGTTTTTCCGGTAATTTTCCTTCCAGATAATCTTTCATAAACTTCTTCATGATTTTCTCCCACATAATCCTTCTTAAACTGCTCCATAACTTTCCCTAAGATATCCCGCCTTCGCTTCCCTTACTCCAGATTCACACAAACTATTTATACAATCCTCTCAATCTGATCATACAGGCAGACAAACTTATCCTGATATTGCTGATTACTATGATAATGTCCAAAAAACCATTTATCAAACTTCAACCCTTCCTGAAGCAGTTCATCAAAATATTTTGTAAGAATATCCGGCTTCGCCACCCCCGGAAACATTGCTTCCGCAACCGACTGAGGTGCTTCATGGGTAATCACATAATCCACCTGGTACCCATATTTCTGCAGATTCTGCCTTCCATTTTCCATTTCTGCCTCCGAAGGAAGCTCCTCCGGCCACCAGTTCACACCCTCTACACGGAAACGTTTATCCCGGTTCCTGCGCCATCTTCTGATTTTTCCCATATCCTTCACCGGATCCAGGATTCCATCTTCCACATCATGACTGGAAGCTCCGCCAAAAACAAAAAACGTTTTGCCTTCCAACTCATAAATTTCTCCCCGCATCATATGAAGAATGGAAGGACGGATTTCATGAACCTTTCCACCTTTAAAATTTTCTACCGGAAAGCGGCTGATTCTTGGAAAACATTCATGATTTCCATCTGCAAATACCGTCGTAAAATTCTTTTCATTCAACCATTTTAACCAGTACTTTTCTTCACTGCTTTCTCCTCTGTAATCCCAGATTCCCCCGAAATCTCCTGTTACAATTACCACATCTCTTTTTGTCATTTCCTTTTGTTCCGGAAAATTTTCCGTGGAAAAACGCCTGAAATCACCGTGACAATCACCCTCTACATAAATCATTTCTTTACACCTCCAATGTTTTCTGATACTTCCATAATACCCTTGCAGCCAGACCAGCCCCGAGCACTTCCGCACAGGCCAGCATCCCTGTTGTCTGAAGAAACAAAGCAATTTTTATCCATCCCGGATAAACACCATACGACATATCCATATACTCCATCGAAAAAACCACATCCCAGGGAAGCCATACCATCACAGTCAAAAGGCTGACCCACAGGCATTCATTTCCACGACAAAATGAAAACAGAGCATTTATAGCAAATACCAGAATTTCCCCGACAATAAGAATTTTCCATGATAACTTACACACAGACAGAATTCCAATCCCTCCAAACAACAGCAGGAGCATCCAGAATCCTGCCTGTTCCCATTTCCTTTTTCTCTTTTCTCTCCTTTCTTTTTCCCCTCTTTTTTTTATGTACTGTCGTTTTTTATCTCTCATCTCTGTTTTCCTCTTTCTGTTGTGTGCTGTTAATTTCTTTCAAAATAATCGCACCAAATAACTTTCAAACACTCTTTCATGTACTTTTTAAAACAATAATTTCGCAAATTGTTAATCTACTTATCTTTCAAACAATAGTTTCGCAAATGCTCTGGTACACTTATCTTTAAATCAATAGTTCACAGGCTCTCTGATGTTTTCTTCCCTACATTGCAATCATTGCCAGATTGGCAACCAATGAAACCGGAAATAAAACCTGAAAAAGGAAAATTGCCCGATATACAAAAATCAGTGCATATCCGCTCATTCCCAATTTTGCTCGAATTTCTCTCCTTTTTCTTTTGTTAAACACTGTAATCCGTGCTTTGTCCAGAAAATTGTCTACTCCCAGAATTTCCGAAAAAATAAGCATCCCATCCAGATCTGCTCCTCCAACCAGTCTCCATAAACATATATTACTCATTCCAAGAAGAATATTGCAGATTGCACTCATCATAAAAAAGCATCCCAGCGCCGGAAAACATCTTCCCAGAACCAGACAACAGCCCCCGATCCAGAAATTTGCTTCTACTCCTGCTCCCAGAATCTGGATCCTGTGCCATCTGTTTTTTGAAAGCTGCACATCCAATGCCGCATACGCACCAGGCATAAAAAAATCAAGAAATATTCCAAGTTCAAACACCTTCACTCCATAACTCATAGAAGCGGACCCGTGAGCAATTTCATGAAACAGCATTCCCAAAAGCATTCCCGCGATAAAGCCCATCAGTATTTGAAAATCCACCCATTCCATCCTTTCTACATAACGCCCCATATCTTTCAGAAACAGAAAAAGCCCTGCACATAATAAAGGAAGCCATGTCAGAAGAAGCATCCAGTTAAATATTTTAGGATATATGGATTTCTGGAACTTCATTCCCGGAATCCACAAAGTCACTTCCACAGACCCAATCCCTTTCCATATGACTCTCTTTTTTGTCCGGAGAAGCCCGTTTCTTTTCAGCATTCTGAGAATTTCCCGAACTTCCTCTGCTGATGTTCCAGGCATACATTTTATCGGAGAAGTTTTTCCATCCAGCCGTCTCAGGAAACGTGCTGTTTTCATATCCACTTCCAAAGAGGAAATTTTATCATCGGAATAATCACGAATACGACACCAGTCGTCATCCACTTTTTTATAAACCAGATAATTATTGGCTTTTGGATACTTCATTCTGCTTTTCTCCCCTTTCTCTGTTCTGTTTTCTGCCATTATACAGGAAGCGGAATTTTTTTATTTATTTTTATACCACGGGAAAACCAAATCACTTTCCTTCTTATAATGTCAAGCCCTAAACCATTGATTTTCAGGCCTAAATCATTGATTTTTCAGTTTTTTCCTTTAATATAAAAAAGTTGATTCAGATTTCCGAAATACTTTCTTCATCCAAACCAACTTTTCGCTAATACTAACTGTCTATTCCCTGCTGCTCTTTTCTTCTTCCATAACAATCTGAGAAATCTTTCTTCCAGGAGTCATCCTTTCTTCCCCATTCTTTTTGTATAAATCGTCATCTTTGTCTATATATATGATTTTTCCAATCTCAGACAACACTTTCCATTGTTCAGAAAACTCCTGCGAATCCTCTTTCTTATCAAGCTCCGGTCTGGAAGTAATCCAATAAAGTCTGCTTTTTTTCACACCGATTAAATCCACATAATTCCAGACAGAATCTTTTTGCTGAATATTTCGGAAATCTTCATTCTGACTATCCAGTGGTTCTTCCCGAAAATCTTCATTCTGAACATCCAGTAATTTTTCCTGGAAATCTTCGTCCTGATCATCCAGGGATTTTTCCCGGAAATCTTCGTCCCGATCATCTCTGTTCTTCACCTGAAACCACTCTGACACAACTCTGATGTCGTCAAAAATATCATTCCTGATACATTCCTGATATAGCATCATCTTCAAAATCACTTCCGGTTTTTGCAGTGTATCCCGCACAGCTTCGGAAGCATAACGGAAAGAAATATATGTTTCTTTTTCACCTGGATAAATCTCCAGATTCTGAAAAAGATCATAATTTCCATTCAGGTTGATTTCTTCCAGTTCCTCCTGCACAATCTGATCCAGGAAGAAGCAATTTCCCATTTCATCGCATACCTCTTTTTTAGGTACGTCCGTCTCCACATACAAGGTGTCATCTGCCAAAATCAGTAATCCATTCTCCTGTTTTCCCACGGAAAAATGATGCTGAAACGGTTCTCTCGTTACCAACTGGATGATTTCCATAAGCTCTTTTCCAAGCTTCGGTCTGGAAGTCGAAAACATAACAGGCTTATCATCTCCCTCTTTTGGTATGAACAATTCCTGAATCATTTCCCATTTCTCCAGTTTTTTCAGAGAATCTTTCAAACCGGAAAATAGAAGCATTTCACCCGGAATATGTCTGGAGCGATACATCTGTATTCCTTTATCTGGTTCCGGAATCACTGTCCTTATTTTCTTCTCTTCCAGTTCTTTCAAAAAACCTGTAAAAACGGTCCATTTGAAATGATTTTCCTTCCTGCATCTTTCCCACAGATTGACACCCTGCTGCCATTCCAGAACCGGCTCTGGAGAATTTTTGTCAGAAGATACATGATTTTTCCAGCAAAAATCCGCCTTATCTGCAATACCATCTGCTCCCTCTGATAATTCCAGGACTTCCGATACACTCATAAAAACATCTTTCTGAAACATCTCAACAGAAGGATCTCCAAGTGATTTGATTTTTCTGTCCTCAATCACAAATTCCACCGCATCTCTCAACTGCGGATAAGATCTCAATCTGCTTATTGTTTCCGTATCTGCTCCTGTGAGATCTATATAGATTTTGGCTCCATCAAGATAACTCATTCTGGAAGTAACAATCATATGATCCAGACCTTTTCTGCACAAAAATTCCCGATAATACTCTACATCCGGTTTTTCCGTATCAGAAACAAGAATCAATTTCTGAGGTTCCAGCATCAGGCAACTAAAAATATTGTCCAGTGGATTTCCGGACATCGGCCTGATCAGAATTTTCTTCCTATTTTCTTTCTCAGCATCAAACAGCGATGGCAATGCCCTGATAACTTCCTCGTCAGAAATCTTAAAATCATGTTTTTTGATTACCTGAACAACCGGTCTCATCAGTTTTTCCAGCTTTTTCAAATGAACTTCTAATTTTACATCATCAATTTCGTTTTTTTCGCAGCTATTCTTAAATGCTGATAATGCTTTTTTCCAGATTTCCTCACTTTGTATTTCTTTGCGGAAACACTTTGCAACAGCCATTTTCATCCATTGAAATTCGTCTTCCAGATCATGATCATTCTGCATTTCAACAGCAGATTCTATTTCCTCCAAAACTGCAAAAATATCTTTTTTCTTATTTTCTGCAATTCTGCAGATTTCCAGATGAATCCATCGGCTTGCCTGATCCAGCGAATCCAGGAGTTTTATTTTCTCCTCCAGCGTCCTAATATCACGCTTATCTGTCTGCTCCGCGCAGTCCGGAATCATAATCAGATCTTCCATGGTTTCCAGGTCTATTCCCTGCAGCCCTCTTCCCGGCCGGCTTGCCGCCAGACATGGATGCTTGATATGATTCCCGTCCCTTAAATCTTTCCAGTTATTGTTTCCTTCATAAGCATATCTCCGAAATTCTTCCCGGGATGTCTGTCTGTGGCCATGTGTAAGCATATAGGCTGTCCATGACCGATGTTCCAGATATACCAGATTATCAAAATTCTCTTTACATTTTCCATCATTTCTGCTCAGCACCTGTCTGTAAAATTCTTCTGCAGATTCCGGTGATTCCCAGTCAATTCCCACGGAAGCCATTTTGTAAATTCCATGCAATGCACTTCTCTGGGAAGATTCCATATTATAAAAACTGGATTTATAATCATTTTCTATTTTTTTTCGGGAAACATTTGTTTCATTTCCACGATAATAATAAGCGTGAATTTGAAGTCCCATTCGATAAATCCGGGATTTATACATCTTTTCATTGTATTCCTCTGTCACACGCTTCATCCCCATCGCATAACAGTCTATTCCGGAATTTCCGGAAATTTCTTTCATCTGCTCCTGATCATGCCCGGTAAGATAACCAATAAAGATTTTTCTATCCTCTTTCTCTTCTTTTCCAAGAGCACTGATTATTTCCAGATTACCCTGTTCTTCTCCGAACAGAAGCACATAACCCGACTCTGTTATTTTAATAATGTCTGTTATTTCACGCTGATCTGATACCGGATAGAGATGAACATCCGCCAGTTTGCTGTCAACCAGAGAAGTATCGCAGGTATCTTCTGTCTCCTCGTCTTTCCAGTGACAGACAACCGCTTTTCCCAAATCCGGATTTTCATTTTCCGATGTAAACTTTTCCCAGAATTCTTCTGCATCTTCAGCCAGTATCCGTATGGTAAGATCCGCATTCAGCATCTGCGCTCCCGGAAGCACTGTTTTCAGCATCTGTCGCCGCATTTCATGAGAACCAACAATCGAAACATCCAGTTTCCACCTTCCATTCTCCTTTTTGGCATAACGATATACCGGATATTTTTCAAGCAGATGATAACTGAAATAAGAATAGTTGGCTTCCGCGATTTTTTTCTTCGGCATAAATGGAAGGAAACCAATTTCTTTAAGAAGCAGGTTGATTTCCTCGTACATTTCTTTTGCAGAAGAAAACCGGTCATAGTATTCTTTCGTCATAGAATGAAGCAGTATATACCGAATTCGGTCTATAATCGTATTTTTATCCAGATTTTCTTTTCTGCATAATTCTCTTACCAGAAAATCTCCTCTCTGCAGTGACCGAATATCTTCTGTCTGTGGAATTCTTTCAAACAAAAGTTCAAACATCATAACTCCAAGAGAATAGATGTCCAGTCCCGGATTCAGATATTTTCTTTTCCAGTCGTTGCTGAAACCTTCTTTCCTGATGAGGTATATTTCCGGAGCACCATACGGAAGCGTCGTTTTCAGCCCTTCTTTCCTTTCTGATTCCTCCCTCTTCAGCAGACTGTCTGAATCAAAATTTGCCATGATCCTTCCACTATTTTTTATCAGACTTTTTTCATCATATTTTCCCTGATTTTTTCCATCATATTGTTCCGGCTTTTCTTCATCGAACTTTACCAGACTGTCTACATCAAACAGCTTGACCACCTTCGGGGTATCAATACACAGCACATTTCCGGGATGCAGATCCACACAGAGATACCCCTGTTCATGAATGAGAGCAACCGCCTCTGCCAGACGTCCCATGTAAGTAAGCTTTTCTTCCAGACTTTCCATTTCATATTCACGCATGATTTTTCCGGAAAAAATATCGCTGAGTATGTAGATGCTGTCACCAAAACTGGAAATCTTATAAGGTTTTACCATGGCTTCTCCGCATTCTGCATCAGATAGATGATTCTGCAGCGAAAATGCTTCTTCGAATTCCTTTTTCTTTTTCTGATATACTTTTTCTTCTTCCGAATTTTCGCAGACATTTATGGATATTTTTTTTGTCTGCGGATTCCTGGAAATATCAATTCTGGTCGTATAAGGATCCGGATAAAATTCCTTCAGCACCATTCGCCTGCTGTTCTCAAGATCAATATACGCTCTGACCAGATATGACAAACAGGATGCACCTTCTCCAATTTTTTTCTCAATGATAATTCTCTGCCTTCCTGCCTGTCCGTACGAATCAAAATACTCCAGTTCCAATTCGTCCCCTTTTTCCAGACTTATTCGTTTAGAAGATGCCAGCATCTAATTTCCCCCTTTTTACTGTAACGCGATCCTCCATAATTGTCTTAATACTGTAATCGGCTCATCACATAATAAAAGATATGCAAGCAGACAATCGTATGGATTCGCAAGACTAAACAACTGCATTCCGCATTCTTCCAGGATATCATTCACCTGATGTGTAAAATAATCATAAATTTCCCGCTTTCCCGGTTCTTCATTATTGTGCCTTTTCTCATAACTTTTTCTGAAGTATGGAAGTGTATCTGCATATTGATACTTCTCTTTTTCATTGTTCAAAACTTTATCAAAGGCATTTCTGTCCAGAGGCTCTTCTCCAACAAAAGCCAGGAATGCCATCGTTAAAATCTCACTTCTGGTAATATAAATTTCTCTGGATGCTTTCTCATTTCTGGTTCTTAATGCTGCTGCCTTGAATTTTGTATCCATAAACCATGATTCAAGCAGAGTTTTGGTAATCTGTCCGGTTACATCCCCTTCAGAATCACTGGAAAACATCATTTTTCCAATCGTTCCATCATCATCAAAATCTCTGGCTTCCCCATACAGATAACGAAACAGCTTTGAGTCATCAGTTTTTAGAAACATCAGTTTTTGTTCCTCCTCAACAGCCTTAATTCTCTGTTTTCCTGTATTGATTCCCAGAATCCCCGGTATCTCTTTTCCTTCAATCTGAGAAAAAGCTGTATTGGACTGTACAACTATTTTCTCCCCGTTTTTATCAAATGTACTTTCCGGAGAACAGCTGACTACTTCCACTTTTGCAATCGTTTCTTTTCCTGTTTTCGGAAGAATTGTATCTGACACCGTTTGAAATTCTACACGATATCTTTCTCTTTCGTTCTTTTTGCCAATTTCTTCCCAGAAATAAAACACTGTATTTTTCGGTATTACAACTTCTTTTCCATCATAAGTAACCTGAAGTTTTCCTTTTGCATAATTAACCAGGGAATCCGTCTTCTGATCATACGCCAGGATTTCTTTCCCATTCATGAAAATAGCCTTTTCTTTCAATTCTTTATAAATTTCTATAATGCTTCTTTCGCTGGGTTCAGAATTTTTTAAACCCTGCAGAATATCGGCCATTTCCCCTGTGATTGTCTCACTTGACGGATTTAATGGATTTCGAAATAGACAAAATCCCCTCCCATTATCCAATGAATCATCAATCTTTTCTTTGATTTCCAGCGTATAACGATATCTCTCCCCTGTTTCTTCTTTTTTTAACCCCAGATAATACTTCTGTAATTCTATAAAACTTTTCATTTTTGTTCCAGGTTCACCATACGTCAAAACACAGTAAATAATCGCCTCATTTGGATCATAATAATTAAATCCGCTGCGCTGTAACCCTCTCTTCAGGAATTCTTCAAAATCCTCCACAGACATATTAACTGTTACTGCAAACTCAAACAGATCCATTAACTTTTTATATTCCTGTTTGACATTTTCACAAAACTTTTCCAGAGAAAATTTTCCTTTCTTAACCAAAGATTGGCTCTCTGGATAATAACTCTCTCGATCTTCTTCCATAAAACCAAAAATGAGAGATAAAAATTTTTCATAATCAGAATTTTCTTCCCGTTTCTGTTGTTTGGCACATACATTTTCGATATAATCGAGGACATCTCTCCGGAAATATTCATCTTCCCATTTCTGAAAGAGGACCCTTCCTTCGTCATCCATCTCCTTCTCTCTGTAAATAGCTGCAAGATAATTTATTTTATACCAGTATACTGGAATTTTCTGCAGCAGATTTAATAGGGTAAATGTTTCACTGATTGAAGCAAGGTCTTCCCATTCCATAAATCCGGAAAAAAAATCATTATCATAATATTCTTTCTGAAGCTCATTAAATATAGTCGTAAATCCAGTCCTTACCCGTTCCATTTTTATCCTCCGACTTCTACCCTGTATTTAATCAGACCTACATCGCAGAAATAAATGTACTGTTCTTTCTCTACATATATTTTTTTTTACATATGTTGTTTTTTACATATGTTGTTTTTGCATATGTTTTTCTTTGCATATATTTTTTCTTTTGTATATATTTTTCTTTTACATATGTCTTCTTATGTATATATCTTCCTCTGACAGTATTGATAATTTCTGTTCTGTACTGATTATTTTTATTTCAGTATAACATGTCAGAAGTTTTTCTCTCAATAATTTCTTCTCTTATCAGACACTTTTCTTCATTATTTTCCAGGCGAAATCGATTAATTCCGCATATATCCCCTCGCCTTATGCAGACTCTATCCAAGTCATGATTTCTGATTCTTCCATAAGCCTCCTTCAATGTTTCTCTGTGACAGGGACTGGATATCACACACCTCCTTCCATTTCCCTCTGCATAAATACTCCCTTTTCCCCATTGCACAGAAATAAATCTGTTTTTCTTCCAGTCCGCCGCCACAATCATATACGACTGTATTTTTTCTGGATTCTCTATCTGTGCTTCTTCACACAGTTCTCTCCATTTTCTATTTAAAAACACATCAATACTATACTGTACATCCCTCCTGTCTACTTTCAGAAGTTCCTCAAAGTTCTCCTTCAGATACCCGCACAAAAACTCCTCCAAATTTCGTTTTAGCGGCTTTTCTTTCTCTGAATATTCTCCGATTTTTATAATGACTGCTGTATTCATTTTTCCTCCTTAATTATGATCTTAACAAACGCTCAAAATATTTTTTTAATTACTGGAGCATTCCTCTTACAGCGAAATATATCGTTATTTATCGTGGATTATTAAAGCATGTTTGGAAATTCATTCCCGCCATCTGCACGCCCCAATTTCCGGGAAATTTCTTTCTACGATATCAGTTAAGTAAGATACAAGATCTCTCTTACAGAAATATTCCTTCCAGACTTTTCCATGCCTGCGGTTGCCAGTACAATTCTGCTGTCACATCCGGAATCCTGTTTATAGTAAATCCGACAGGAAAAGCTGCTCTGATCTGAAAAACATTTTTCCCCTATACTATTTATTCTTTTTAAAATCCCAGGTATCCGAACTCCCCTGGAAATTCCCACAGACATAAAATTTTTCCCGGTTGTACAATCTGGCTCATATGGAAGCCATTCATTCAGAATAATATCTGAATTCTCAGGGACAAAATCTTCATCATTCCAGACAGAAATATAAACAAGACCTCTTCCAATCAAATCTTTTATCTCATGAAAATCAATTTTAGAATTCCATGTTCCGGAACCAAACAAACTGAACAAAGAATTCAGCAGATATGTCATAAACATATAAGAGTTTTTATATGCATCCTCTAATTTCGCATAATATCGTTGAAAGATTCTGTCATTTTCAATTACTGTCCATCCCACCTGATTTTCTTTCAGAAATTGAAGGACTCTCCTTGCAAGAAAATTATGCCGGTAATCTGTTTCTTCATGAAAAGGAAGGCTGCACATAAAATAAATTGAAGTCCCCGGACAGTTCTTTTTCACGAAATCGGCCAGTTCTTTTGCAGCCAAAGACATAGAACCCCCAAGTCCTGTAACAAAAATCAAAATGGAAAACTTTTGAGTAAATGTTACAGCTGCTTTTTCCATTTCCTCATCTTTCAGAAGCCGTCTTATTTCGGATCCCGGCTCCCACTCATTTCCCTCATAAAAATAATCACTCAGAATTGCTTTCTCATCCGATGCATACCTTTTCAGAATTTCCAAGTCATTGTCTACGAAATATTTTTCCACTTCTATACAAGAACCAGATGACACTTCCGAAACTGCTTTTATTCCCTGCTCTCCGAAGCCAATTAAACCAATCTGATTCATCTTTTCCCCTCCCTTTATCATCGACTGATTGATTGACACTACTTTATCACCCAAAACAAACTGTTCTTGTTTTAGTTATAAATCATACTTGAAAAATTTTTTAATTTTTCATCTGACAATAATGCAGCATATAAGAAATCAGATAGTTCATCTGGCTGGTTATTTATTATTCGTCGTCCTAATAATCGAAGAGTTAGTTAAAGGAAACAAGAAAGAATCCTGCTTTGCAGGATTCTCCGCACTTTCTTGTAATATAAAAAAACACCACTTTCAAAGTGATGTTCCTAAAAATTTAATGAGGCATCGGGGATTCGAACCCCGGACAACTTGATTAAAAGTCAAGTGCTCTACCGACTGAGCTAATACCCCATAAATATTTAATTATTGTTCAGACTTATCATTGTCAATTTCTAGCCTGAACAAATGCCCAGAGCCGGAATCGAACCAGCGACACGAGGATTTTCAGTCCTCTGCTCTACCAACTGAGCTATCTGGGCATAAGTAGCGGGAATAGGATTTGAACCTATGACCTTCGGGTTATGAGCCCGACGAGCTTCCAGACTGCTCCACCCCGCGGCAATATAAAATTTCCAAAGCCGATGATCGGACTCGAACCGATAACCTGCTGATTACAAATCAGCTGCTCTGCCAATTGAGCCACATCGGCGTGCCCTTCGGCAAAAATGATGAACTTAATCATCAAGTGGATGGAGAAGGATTCGAACCTTCGAAGGCGTTGCCAACAGATTTACAGTCTGCCCCCTTTGGCCACTCGGGAATCCATCCATATTGGTTTTGATGGGGCCTATAGGGCTCGAACCTATGACCCTCTGCTTGTAAGGCAGATGCTCTCCCAGCTGAGCTAAGACCCCATTTATGCACTTTACTAATTTCGTCAGCAAAATGCTAACGACCCAGATGAGACTCGAACTCACGACCTCCGCCGTGACAGGGCGGCGCTCTAACCAACTGAGCCACTGGGCCATTTGAAAGTGATTAACACCTTCAAAACTACATACATGTTTGACATTTCCCTGAAAATCTCTTAACCTTGCTTTGGACAAGCCCTCGACCGATTAGTAGCAGTCAGCTCCATACGTTACCGTACTTCCACCCCTGCCCTATCTACCTCGTCGTCTTCAAGGGGTCTTACTTCTTTCGAATGG